>JAJFTP010000006.1 GCA_021372895.1 Synergistaceae bacterium | reverse complement strand
TCATTGGTTTTGGTCTTCTGTTTACTTCGCTGAAATATATTTCTGCGTCTTCCGTAAGCCTCATATGCACGCTGGAGATAGTCTTCGCACTTTTACTGACGCCTTTTCTGCTCCATCAGGTACCGACTGCATATGAGCTGGCCGGATGTATGATCGTTCTCATATCGGTCGCCTGTTCTATGCTGGGCAATGGGAGACAGGATCGACAAAGGACTGCTAATAAGGGCGCTTGAAACGGCACTTTACATGAGGCATCAAGCAGAGCGTGACATATTCGAGTATATTGAGATTTATTACGACAGATATCGCTTATACGGTGTATTGGGATATAAAACACCGGAAAATCATATCGGGTTTATAGGCATTGCAAGATCAATGTTATTGCAGTTTGAATTTTAAGTATTTATACATATTGATGAATGTCAATGTTATAGTATATTGTCCGCGGAACTTAAAAGCAGTTTTACGGGGAGTGGTATAGATGTGGTGGGGAACAGCCGGATGCGGAATGCCATTTGGGATGTTTATGATGCCGTTGTTCTTTCTGATAATAATGGGGATCCTCTTTTACACATGCAATCGCAGGATAAATGTGTTTGAAAACCATAGGTCAGGAAGTTTCAGCGACAGGGATGAGATATTGAAGGAATTGCGGGACATAAAAGAAGAGATCCGTGATTTGAAGAAGGATAGCTGACAAATTAGCGGCTTCAGGGGAACCATCCCGGAAGCCGTTTTTTTGCCCTTTTTTGTTCTAGGCAATTATCCATGCAAAAATATATTGTTTTTGTGTTAAAAATAAATTAAGATAGGCTTTGGAACAATATATTTTATAGAAAAGGGAGTGTGCCGTTATGAATTGTTTTCAGATCATGGTGGTAAGGGTTGCACAGAGGGAGCAGACAGCGATTGATGTACAGAAAGTTTTGACGGAGTTTGGCTGTTCTATCCGCACCAGGCTGGGGCTTCACGATCAGAATGACGACAATACATGTTCTCCTTCGGGGATCCTGATCCTTCAGCTTTGCTGCGGCGAAAATACGGCAAAGGAACTGGAGGGCAAGCTTAACGTACTCCCGGGGGTCAAGGCAAAGCTTGTAAGTATGGACTGACCAAAAAGATAAGCATCTTGTGTGTAAATAAAAAATATAATAAAAGGGACTGCATGAGAACTATAGTTTTCACGCAGTCCCTTTTGATTATTTCCACAAAGCACGCTACTCCGTGTCTTTTGGCTTGTATGCGAGAAAACGGAGCCTTACGTAGTCTGCAATCCAGCCGTTTTGTTCGCTGTAGAGCATCGGGCGGCAGTAATCCTCTACTTCAGTGTAAAACTCATTTTTATCTTTCTGTGTGAATCCCTCTGTGTGACGGTCAGAGAACACTTCAAGCCAGCCGCGCAGTCCGTTCTTAAGCGGTGTCGGTCTGTCGATCCGGGCTATATAGCTGACTTTAAAGCCCTGGTTTTCGAGCATGTTTGAATATGTGCCGAGTTCCGGATATTTCCACGGGTTGCGCGCCCTGTAGTCAAGGCCGCGCCGGATAAGCGCGATCTTCATGCCTTCACGGATGATCCTGATACAGCCTTCGCCTCCGCACTCCGCAGCGAAGCGCCCGCCGGGTTTCAACGCACGCCAGACACCGCGTACCACAGAGTACTGGTCCGGCATCCAGTGAAGAGCTGCATTGCTCATGACACCGTCAAACTCTTCTTTGATGTGCAGGTGTTCTCCGTCCAGCAGCCGCGCATCGATGCCGAGCTCTTTCGCAGCTTTGACCATCTCCGGGCTGGTATCTACTCCGACAACTTCGCAGCCCATATCGATGAGCTTCTTTGTAAGTACACCGTTGCCGCAGCCTAGGTCCAGGATCCTCTCCCCTGGTTTTGGGTCAAGCAGTTCTATTACAGGAAACCCAAGCTCAGGGACAAAATATGCGTTGTTCTTGTAATTTTCCGGGTTCCAGTTCTGGTTTGGCATAGGACAGCACCTCTTCCGGTTTTCATGATACTGCTATTATATCTGAGTTGCTATCTCTCTGCACATTTTTTGTATAGATGGGATGAGTTCAAGTGCGGCATCTTCCGTGAATCTCTGCGCCGGGCCCGCTACGGAGAAGGAATATTCGATATCGCCCCTTCTGTTGAATATGGGGACAGCGATCGAGAAGATCCCCTCCTCACGATCACCATGGCTTATGGCATAGCCGAGGCTTCTGACATCAGCAAGGCTCTTTCGCAGCTCATCGGCCTTGAACACGGTA
Source organism: Synergistaceae bacterium (assembly GCA_021372895.1). Lineage (NCBI taxonomy): Bacteria > Thermotogati > Synergistota > Synergistia > Synergistales > Synergistaceae > Synergistaceae bacterium. The sequence goes on along the minus strand of JAJFTP010000006.1, from coordinate 2,297 downwards.
GTAGGCGTTATCTGATAAGCCTTTTTGATCTCGCGTTCTATGACCTCTTCCCCGAGAAACGCAAGTAGTGCCTTGCCGCCAGCGCCGGCCCACAGCGGTACCTTGTCCCCTATCCGCATTACGCATCGCATGCTCAGCAGGCTTTCAACGTGCTCGAAGCAGACGCGGTACTCGTCAACGACGCCGTATAATGAGACGGCTTCTTTGGTTTCGTCGCGGACACTTTTCATATATGGGTATATGATCTGCTGCGGACGGAAGTTCGCTTTTGCAATATTACCCAGCAGATAGAGCTGATTGCCGAGTGAGTAACTTCTGTCGCTGTGGCGCTGGAGCATGTTCAGCTTTTCCAGCGTGTTAGCAATCCTCAAGGTTGTTGTGATGGGCAGATCGACACGCTCTGCGAGCTCACTCAATGTGAGCTTATGATCATCTCTGCTGAAAGCTTTTAATATTGAGAAAGCTCTGTCCACGGAACGGACCGAATCTTCTTTCATCTTCCGATACACCTCTTAAGCAGGTACAGATATACCCGCAGATTTTACCAATAGGCGGAATAAATCTCCATAACACAGGGCATCATAGCTTATATACTTTAAAAAATCAATATCCGTTAATTTTGATTATTCCTTGACTAAAATGGGTTTTTTGATGTAACCTAATAGAATTAGAATATTATTGACCCCGAGTCAGAGAGCCTAAAGAAATGCGTTTTCCACGGCGGCTGACCGATGGGTATCTCTGGAAACGGAGCCACCTCCCGTATTTGGAAAGGGGATGCAATGAACTGATGGAAGCAGGCCTTTTACCTTCCTTACTCCTCTTTTGAGTGTGTTATGTCTTGTATGTCAGTTAAGGCTCTTTCTGTCCGGGTCTTAACTCCTGAATAAAGGGGGAGTCCTACTTGCGTATACTTAAAGTGCTTATTGCCGAAGCAGACCCGCTGCTCCAGAAACTCTACTCCGACCTGATTGCCGATGAGGCTGCGTTTACAGTGCTCAAATGCGTATCGACAGGTCCGCAGATGTTTGAAGCGCTGCGCTGTGTCGATACTGATCTTGTCCTGCTTGACCTGTACCTGAAAGAATTTAATGCGCTGGACGGGCTGGATGAACTTCGTAAGGAGTTTCCCAGGACGGACTACATCGTTGCTTCATCCGGAGAGAGTCCGGAGCTTGTGCGCAAGGCCCTTTGCCAGGGAGTTTTCGAATTCCTTATAAAGCCGTTTTCTTTTGACAGGCTGCGGCTCGCGTTGCGCAACTATCAGGTTTACCACCACAGCCTGACAGGGAGGACGAGACCATGGCAGCAGGAGGATCTCGACACGCTCATCTCAATGAAGAGCCGTGATCCGTCCTGGGCTAACAACAGGACGATACCTAAGGGGCTACAGCTCAAATGTCTAAACGATGTCGAGACATTCCTTAAAGAAAACAATGACACATTTTCAGCTCAGGAAGTGGGCGACAAGCTTGGCATATCACGTTCAACGGCTAGAAGGTATCTTGAATTTCTGACAATGAGCGAACGCGTGGTAGTAGAGTTTGCTTACAGGCGTGTAGGTCGTCCTGAAAAACGTTATCGCATGGCGCTGCTGTAGGATGTCCGGTGTATAGTTCAGAGTTTGCTTTATTTGCTTATTATCCAGATAATCCCTTTATCTGATGCTTTGAATTTTGTCAGGGAGGAAAGGTCCGGAGCCTGCATCCCGATCGTTTCTGTGCCGTAAATGGCAATATCTGCTGCTTTTAAGGCAATGTCCTCTTTTATCCTGCTGTCCAGGCCGCTTACATCCGCCGCGACAACAGCTGCAGAACTTGCAGCAGGATGTTTCATCACGCCTATCCAGTATCCATCGTCAACAGGAAGTCTGTTCAGATAGCGGTCAGGAAGGATCGTCTCATGTCCGCTGTCTCTGTTTACATAACTTCCTCCGCTATATATCCAGACGGGCCATGTGCCGTTTTCCGATTTATATATGAGCGCCGCAGCCTTCATCTCTCTCATTCCGGCGATTATGCTTGTCGCCATGACATTATCTCTTGCCGCTCCCGAAGAGAGAATCATCGCTCCTGCCAGTATCCCGATGATCACAATGACTATCAGGAGCTCTATAAGAGTGAATGCTCTTAGTTTATGCTTCATCACTTAGAAGCCGCACATCTGCGCCACAAAAAATGCGGAGATGATCCCGCCAGTAAGCACCATGAGAATGCCCCTGCCGGACCAGCCGAGTAGAAAAGCGGTGATTGCACCTGCGGCCGAGCTGCAGATGTTGCCGGTTGCGGTCAGAACAT
>JAJFTP010000005.1 GCA_021372895.1 Synergistaceae bacterium | reverse complement strand
GCGGTATCAGAATTGCTTCTTGATGTCAGCCTTTTCTCCTGAAGTTATGCGCAAAAGCTCACACGGGCGGACAGGGAAGAAGGCGTGATCGGTGCCGGCTGCCGCCCAGACAACGTCGTAAAGGAACAGGTCATCGTCGAGAAATGTCTTAGGCTGTTCAGGATAGCCGACGGGCGGGACTCCCCCTGGACGGAACCCGGACCATTGATAGCAGGCTTCCGGGTCTGCGAAGGAGACATGTGCGGCGCCGAGCAGTTTCTTTATCTTTTTTGTCTCGACTTTATTTATGCCGGACATCAGCGCCAGAGCGAAACATCGTCCATGGTTTACTCGGAGGAGTATGCTTTTGAGTATCTTCGGTTCAGGAGCGCCGACTGCCGCGGAGGCATCTGCGACTGTGAATATAGTTTTTTCAGTGTGAAATATTTTCCCTTTATACCCGGCAGCGTCAAGGCACCTTTGCACGGCATCGACCGGATCAAACTCTTCCGTTGTTCTATCTGTCATAAATAACACCTCCCGTATCCTGTTGTCTGCAGTTCCTGCTCCAGAAAACAATGATCGATGAGCCGGCCATAAAATCAGGTGTGGTTACCTGATAGTTTTACGGTAATTCTTTGTGTGCTTGCGTATTAAATTATTCAGCGGTCCCTTTGGTTTTTATCTGATGCAACTATGCTTCCCAGCGGCGATGGTTTCCCACGCGCAAGAAAAAAAAGAGACCTTTTATCGTCGCTGTCATACGAAAGCCTGTAAACCTCTCGATTTTCAAGCACAGAACGCACAAACTCCCTTGTTTCCGCATATGGGATCTCCTCGACCCATTCGGCCCAGTCATGGGCAGACAGTGTGTCCCATCTGACGACAGAGGCGGAGCCTGCGTTGTAAGCTGCTATTGCGCGAAGTATCTCGCCGTGAAATTTTTCTTCGAGCCCCGCAAAGTGGTTTGCGCCCAACAGTATATTGTACCGGGGTATGCAGATGTCCGGAATATTTACTTTCAGAAGTTTAGCTTCATCCCGTGCTGTTGTTGGCATAAGCTGCATCAGTCCTATGGCGCCTGACTGGCTTTTTGCGTTTATACGGAATTTGCTTTCGCGCTTCATTACCGCCCATATCATGTTCTCGGGAACACCCGTAAGTCTTGACGCTGAAGCGACCTCCTTGCTCCATGGGCGCGGATGGAACAGGGCTGCTGTTTTTATTGAGGTTTCGCGCGGATAAAATGACATTCCTCCATCAGGGAAGAGCAGGAATGTGTAGAAGTCTAAGGGATATTTTTGAGTCATCCGCCTGCGAAGAGCGTATGCCTCGTCATGCCTTCCAAGCTTATCCAGAGCACGTATGCGCCAGTAGCAGAGCCTGGCCGGGCGTGGAGCGAGACCGGCAGCGATACTGTCTTTTGTCCAGCAGTAAAGGGCTGTTTCGGCGTCCCCGTCCCTCCATGCACGCCATCCGTCAGACCAGTTTTTGGCCGCTCTTTCACATATAAGTGATGAGACATAGGGTGTAATAGATATGGCAACAACAAACAGCGCGAGCAGGATAATGATAAAGGACCGCTTGCGGGCATGGAAGAATTCGGTTAATGTAGAAAAAGATACAGGATAGACGGAGGTACTCTTATGCATATAGACAGACCGCCCTTAAATTTGATCATAAAGAGTATCCCTCACTTGTCAGGTGAAGTCAAGCACATGTGTGCTGCCGAGCTTGGAATGGCCGCGGCGGAAGCTGCCGCCGATGAAATCATGACAGCCCCAAAGCCTGGGCTTGTCGATCCGCTGGGGCCTGGCTGCCATAGAGACATGGACTGGCGCACATTCATTCAAAGCGCCGAAGCAATTGCGCCCTTCTGGGAAAAGCAGGCTTTGGCCGGACTGAACGGCACGGAGCCGGAATGCGCACTGTCCGTTCTGCGTGCAACGGGTGTTGAGATGGAACATGCGATGTTCGCTGCAACCGAAGGCATAAATACACATAAGGGGCTCATCTATCTGATGTCCCTATTGGTTTATGGAGCGGGCCTTTCTGTTTATAAGAGGATGCCTATGACTCCGGATGTAATAGTTGGCTTTGCGTCCTCCGCAGTCAATGGTACGATCGAAAGAGAGCTGATTCCACTTAAATCCAGGACTGACATCAGCGGAATGACAAACGGTGAAAAACTCTTTGTTTTTTATGGCGTGACCGGTATAAGGGGAGAGGCGGAGGCGGGCTTCCCCTCAGTACTGCGCGCAGGGCTTCCTGCCCTGAGGAGCGCAACTGCCTTGGGCGCGTCTGTCAATGATGCATCTGTTTCTGCCTTGCTTGCGATAATGGAGGTCAACGAGGACAGCAATGTCATACATCGCGGCGGATTTGATTTCTGGAGGAGAGAGTATCGGAGCATGGTCAGCATGGCACGCGAAAAATTTGACCCGCTCTCAGGAAGTTATGCTGTTATAGAAGCTCTTGAAAAATCCTTCATGCCTCGCAGGATAAGCCCCGGCGGGGCGGCAGATCTTTTAAGCTGTACGCTATTTTTAAACAAAGTCACCTCGTCCTCTTGTCAACAATAGATTTTTATTGTATTCTTCAATGACACAACACAAGACAGAAAGGGCGGATATTTTATGAGTTTAGGCAACAGGATCAAATCGCTTCGTAAAGCGCAGCATCTCACACAGCAGAAACTCGCGGATAAAGTAGAGGTAAGCCGCATTTATGTTCAGGCGCTGGAGAGTAATCGCAGACTTCCGTCCATGAAACTGCTTCAGAGGCTTGCACCTGCACTGAATGTGGAAATAACGGATCTTCTCATGGACTTTTCATCTCCTGATAAACCAGGCAGAGTACAGCTTGAGTCAATGCTTGACAACGGAGAACTTGAGATATGGTACCGCAGCAAAAAGCTTACGGATCAGGAACTGCGCAGGGTCTACCGCGTCATAGAAGCAGCTCTGGACGACTGGGATTTAAAGGATGATTCCGGAAAATAACTCTGGATCGGAGGATGTGTGCGAAGACCTGCCCGTTCCTCCTGTGGAGTTGCCTGCATGGGCTGTAAAAGAGGGCAGGGGGTGGCGGCGTTTAAGTGAATTTGAAATACTTGCCAGGACGGAAGAGGCAACCGGCCTTTGTCTGGAGCTTAAGTATGAGGCACTGCCGGCAGGTGTGTGGGGAATACATGTCGTGCATGACGACCGCGGGCGGATCTTTGTGAATTCGCTGTTGCCTCTCGTGTGGCGGCGTTTTGCAATATTCCATGAGGTTTATCATTTGCTGAACCACAGGAAAGGCGCACGTTTCTGGACCCATACGTGCGAGTCGATGGAGAGCTTCGAAAACAGGGCCGATTCCTTTGCGTGGGCTGCTATCTGGCCCGAGTGGGTCGAAGGAGATTATTCGGATTGGGCATGACTTCTGCAATGAAAAAACTGCCATTTTTTCTGCCGTTCGGCGGATGCCATGGCCGTTGTGTCTATTGTAACCAGCAAACTATAACCGGTGTATCTGAAGTCCCATCTCCGGAATATGTATGTTCCGTTCTTTCTAAAATAGATGAACCAATGGAAATATGCTACTTTGGCGGGTCATTCTGCCGTTTTGACCATGAGACGGTTAGAGCCTATCTGGATGCTGTTGTCAAATGCGCGCCTGTATCAAGCCGCATCAGATTCTCCACCTACCCGGGAGATCTTCGCGACACTGCTCTTCGCAGACTCGTCATGTCCTACCCTATAGCATGTGTCGAACTCGGCATACCTTCGCTTGACCCAAATGTTTTAAGTGCCTGTAAACGTGATGCAGATCCTGAGACTATACTTGAGGATATTATTACACTGCGTGATGAATCTGTCCCGCTTGCCGTGCAGATGATGATCGGCCTGCCTGGACAGACCGCTGAAAGCAGCATAAATGACTTGGCGGCGCTTGCCGCGGCAAAGGGCCCCATGGACTGGGAATTACGGCTCTATCCCTGCCTTGTGCTTGAGGGCACAGAACTTGAAGTGATGTTTCAAAGCGGCCGCTACAGGCCCATATCTGTACCTGAGGCGGTAAAATGGGGCGGGAGATTCCTTGATACTGCGACGTCACTTGGGTTTCGTCCCATACGTGTCGGGCTTCAGGAATCTGAGCTGCTGGCGTCTCAGGTGCGCGGCGGACCGCACCATCCCGCTCTGGGTGAAATGATCCAAAGCGAGATGCTTGTGCGGAAACTTACACGGAACAACTGGGCCGGACCTTGGACAGTTCCGATAGGACAGATCTCGAAATTCACAGGCCACGGCGGTTTCGGCCTCGGCCGCCTTGCAGATTATACCGGTCTCTCAATGGAAAAAGCTGCGTCTCTTCTGAGATACTTTCCTCCGGCCAAGTGCTGCTGATATTGGTCTCCATTATTGGGATAACCTCAAGCGGCACGATATCAAATTCAGGAAAAGCATAGGCAGAGAGTATAATAGCCAACCGTATCATTTTGGGCTTCTCCGGGATAATATGACTTAAAACGATGAAAGGGGCCGTTTTTTGTGACATGGAAAGAAAAAACAATTGCATTGTTTGATAGATTTGAGAACCCTTCTTTTTCTGCCAGGAACAGGTTTCTGCGTTCCGCGACATGGCTTGCAGGAGCGGATGACGATACAGGGGAAATATCTTCAGCCGAGATAGGACGTCATACCGAGATAGCGGCAGGAGGAGCGGGTACGATCATCACAGGATCTGCATATGTTAATCGGAATGGCAAGTCGTTGAGACGGCAGTGGGGGCTTGACACGGATGAGCGGATCAGTGATGTCGCTGTTCTTGCGGATGCAGTGCAGCGATTTGATTCAAAGCTGATAGTCCAGATATGTCATGCGGGCGGCCAGCGCGATGCCGCGGTGATCGGCGGTACGCGATCTTTTTCTCCGTCCGGCGGTATCCATCCCGGTCGTGATTTTGGGACCGAACCGCTCACACAGAGTGACATCCTCAGTATACGCGCGGATTTTGCGGCATCTGCCCGCCGTGCCCAAAAAGGCGGCGCCGACGGCGTAGAAATACATGGCGGACATGGGTTGCTGCTGACACAATTCCTCTCTCCTGTTATAAACAGGCGCGATGATATATACGGCGGCCCTCTTGAAAACAGGATGAGGATATTTCGTGAGATCCTTTCCGATGTACGAGAAGCTGTAGGAATAGACTTCCCTATCTGGTTCAAGATAAGTATTGCGGAAGGTACTGCTGAAGGCTATAAAACTGAAGATGGTCTGGCTGTTGCTAAAACCCTCCTTAGCGACGGAGCCGACGGGATAGAAGTTTCATACGGCACAGGCTATGCCGGAGCCGCAAATTCCCCCTCTGTCATAGGGATATCAGCCGGAGGAACTGAGGCCCCTTTCCGAGAGTACGCCGCCGAGCTCAAAAAATATGTTTCGTCCAAACAGATAGTTGTGCTTACCGGAGGCCTCAGAAGCTTGCCTGTGATTTCCGATCTGCTCCAAAGAGGGGTATGTGACCTCTTTGGCCTCAGTCGGCCGTTCAACGCGGAGCCCGATCTTGTCAACCGCTGGTATGAAGAGGATCCCAGGCCATCGGCATGCATCTCATGCAATGCCTGTCTCAGGACAGCTGAATATGGGATGGTATATTGTCCTGTCATGAGAGATCGGAACGAGGGCAGCTGGGATCCTCTTTAAATAGATCAATGCAGCCAGATGCATTAACTCACAGATCCGCGGGTCTCGTCCCGTATTGTCTGCGGTGGGTCACTGTTTCCTATTGTGGCCGCAGGGATTTTGCAGCAAAAGATATTGTTTGACGAAGCCGCATATTTGAATGAACATGCCATTTACATGTAGAATGTCTCGCGGGGTTTACTAAGTATTTCCACTGAACCGATTATAAAAAAATTTGACAACCGTTGACAACTATGGGATAGAACAATAAACTTATCTCTTAAATCAGCAACAATGATTCAATATTATCGGAGAAATAAGGAGTGTTCCATTATGGACAGTACCCAGCTTAAAACTTTGCTCGTGGAAAGAGCACATACTATGCCCAACAAGGCTCGCCGTGTGGCGGAATACCTTCTTGCAAACATGAGAGAGGCTTCATTCCGCTCGATAGGCGATATAGCCGATGAACTTAAAGTTTCGAAAGCACAGCTGGTAAGAGTAGCTCAGATGCTCGGGTTTTCAGGCTATGCCGAACTTAAGAGCTGCCTGCAGACGGCGATACTTGAACAGATCAACCCCGCCGCGCTCCTTGCGCGGGCGGTGAGTTCAAGCGAAACTTTTCCTGACAGTGTTTTCCGTGCGGAGCATGCGAACCTCGATGACACGATGGCGCAGCTTACGACAGAAGGTACGGATAAGTTCTGTGAGATGGCAAAAAAAGCTAACAGTATCTACTGTGTAGGATGGGGCATATCGTCGCTGGTAGCGGAACTTATGCAGATGAGGCTGGCCGTCATGGCCAGGAAGGCTGTTTTGCTCCGCCGTGGAAGCCTTTCGCTCTGGGAACAGGTGCGCTGCATCGCCGACGGGGATCTCGTTGTAGTTTGCGAGCTTCCGAGTTATGCGGTCGAGGTTACCGAGGCCGTTGAAATGGCGCACAAAAACGGCGCAAAGGTCGTTACGATAACAGACAGTGCAGCTGCGCCCGTTTGCAGGTTTGCCGATCTAACCTTCTTTGTTTCGGCAAACAGCCCGACATTTGGCAGCAGCACTATCGGCCCGCTTTTCCTGACGCATGTTCTCACTTCGGCAATGGCCCTGTCACTTGGGGAAGAAGCTAAGAAGTCGTTTGACGATCAGGCACAGTTTCTGCATGATGAGCGTATTTTCCACCCGATATTCGGATTAAAATATTAACCTCAACTTACCCACCGTCTTTCCCGCATGCTTTTGATCAGGAAGGACTCTGTTCCTCGAAAGAGGGACATAACAAATCACAATAGTGACTGAACTATTTCGAGTGCGTTTCGAGATCGGGAATCCAGCGACTTCAATATTTTAGAGCCACTGGTTCTCCGCTAAATAGTTATCACTGAAAAACATCTATCCGATCAAATACCCGAATCGTCCTGCCTGATTTTTGTCGTTCAGTCTCAAATCGACGAAAATCAGGCTTTCTGTTAATTGAGACAAAAAAGCCCTGACCGATTTCAGCAGCTTTTTCAGGTTGAAGCCGCAGGATGCCATCAGGGCGTTTATTTCATCCCCTATCCTGCCCTTCAGGTAGTTCCTTGCCATACCGTGATCTTCTTTCAGGTGCCCTATTACGGGTTCTATCGCATTTCTTCGCTTGAGTCTTTTCTTCTGGACTGCGGTAACTTTCTGTTTTATCCCAGGTATCAAGACTTTGCATTGCAGATTTTCATGCACTTTTTTACCCCTGTAACCTTTGTCACAGTAAACTTCTTCCGGATAGGCTCCAGTCATTTGCTGTACCTGCTCCAGTGTGTCCGACAGTGTCGTGATGTCGTTCGGTGATCCCTTGTATGTCTTTGTCCCAAGTATCCAGTTGCCTTTCTGGGTCGTTACTATTGATGCCTTGGAACCAAATTCGTATTTCTTGTGTACCTTGCCTTTTGCAATACAGGATGTCTCTGGTTCAAAATAACTGTAGATCTTGTTTTTATCTTCGCGCTTCTGTTCCAGCACCTGTTCTGCCATTGATAGGAATTTACCAAGTTTGCCCGTTAATTGTTCCTCGGTCGCTTTTCTTGTGATGTCTCTAACCGTTCTTCCAAGTATTGTCTTGAGGCGTCTTTGACAGGCGTTTGCCTGTTTGTATTTCCTGCCTCGGTTCTTGAGCCAGTTTTCACGCTCCAGCATCGGGACTGTCCTTGCGTAGGTCTGTCTCAGTCCTATTCCGGCTTTCTTTGCCTCTCTCACAAGTATTTCCGTCCCCTTGGCGTAGAGCTTTACGTCTGTCGGAAATGTTATGTTTTTCTCTTGTACTGTCGTGTCTACCGTGACTTTGAGCATGTCTTTCTGTTTGAGACAGTTTATCGATAGGGCTGTCTCTATCGTCTCTTTCAGTAATGTCTCAAATCCTCGCGGACCTATTCTTTTACGCCACCTTGTCATGGAGCTTGAGTTCAACGGCAGTTTGTGCTCAAAGAACTCCATCCCGCAGAAGTACTGCCAGTATGGGTTTTCAAGAAATCCTTCGACTACTGCTTCGTCTGACAGGTCGTGTAACCCTTTCAGGTAATGGAGCCCTACCATTAATCTCGTAGGAAGACCAGGACGCCCTACATCCTGAATGTAGACTTCTCCAAACTTCTTCTCGAATGCTTTCCAGTTTATTTTCTCGGAAAGCAATACTAATTCGTGCTCCATATTTATCATGTTTTCAAGACGCATCTGGAAGATTCTATTCTGTGGGTCCTCTGTGGTTTTGGGTTTCATTCTGCAAGGTTTCTCCTCGTTTTGGACTGATTTCTTGCAGTTATTATACCTCATAATAACCCTAAAATATAGTCTATGACTGATTTATTCGTGTTTTT
>JAJFTP010000004.1 GCA_021372895.1 Synergistaceae bacterium | reverse complement strand
GAGTCCTCTTATTGGAACAAATCGAAGATACAACAAAAAGGGAGCTGACGGAATTATATGATACACTTAACCCAATAGAGCTCAGACGAAGGATAGCATCTTTGCGTGAGAGACTCTACCGGAACGCAAAAACGGCCGGCAAGGCCGGCCAAGTTTAAAAGTACGGAAGGAGGAAGCATCTTTCTTCAAGTACATTTTTATTTGACGCAACGTTCCACTTTTCAAGTACCTTTTCTTTTGACGCAACATGAACATCTAAAATATGTCTCAGGCCGTCTACATCATCATTATAAGCGGCCATTAGCATAGGAATCCCCTGAGCCTGTAAAATAAACTGGCAAAAACTCATATGTATGCGATGCTTAGTCAGGTCCGTTTTAGGCATAACAGACACTTTAAACCCCAGTACATTTACTCATTTGATGTTAACGAACTTATTATAAGATATAATTGACTCAATTTTCCCACCGTCTTTCCCGCATGCCTTTGAGCGGGAATCCAGCGACTTCAATATTTTAGTGCCACTGGCTCTCCGCTAATAAACATGTGGAGAAGACGAAAAACAGAGGTTTTGAATCCACTGGTAGCAAGAGGTGGGAAAGTTGAGTAATTGACTATAATGTATTTACATTTATATCTGATTCTTAAGCAAAAGGAGGTTTCAAGCGATGACCTGTTCTGTTTGTGATATGAAAATGTTCGTTCGCCGTAACATACACGGCGGGCGTTCAATTATGGCACCCTGCACTATCGGCGTTCTCTCTCCCGCAGACGGAGACGCCGCTGTCAAACTGCACAACGCAGCGGCACATGGGTTGAGCCGCGACATTTTTGCGCCAAGCACTGAGGAAGAAGTACTCCGTTTTCTCGGTAAAGAGGGCCTTGCCGTAGGGGTACGTTTTGAAGATAGACTCGTCTGCCTGCGGACTCTTAAGACCGGGGCAAAGTGGGTAGAAGATACGCTGTCTGAGTTCGGACTTGGACCTGACACGGCAGCCCGCACCGCAATCACAGGATTCTGCGTTGTAGACAAGGAATTCCGGGGCAACAACATCCAGTTCCTTTCTCAATATTACGCTGAAAATATCATTGCTCAAACGTTTGATTCCATAGTAACGACAGTCTCACCAAAAAATATCTTCAGCCTTCAGAATGTCCTGGCATGCGGATTCTATATCGTGAATATCAAACGGGTATACGGCGAGTTAATGCGCTATGTTCTAAAAAAAGATTTTTACCCCAAGCATCCGGTCTGGACACATGGACATCTGCGGATCCCGATAAGAAAAATCGAAGAACAGCAACAGGCCATTGCAGCGGGGAATGTCGGCTACAAGATAATACGGCGACTTGGCGGCTTCTGCATCCTGTACGGATACCTCGGTCAAAAAACAGAAGAACAGCAAAATCCCAACCCGACGCTCTGCCTGCCGTAAAATAAAAACATATATTCTTCTCATACATTCATTTGTCGGATCGAGCAAAAGGCAGATGCCCCCTCTAAAGAGGGAGCATCCGTGAATATCGCTATCAGCCGCCATGTGTCCTACGCGTTTTCTCGGACTGATTGGCCACGCCTCATGCCGTTAAGCCGGCGGCGCAAGGCTCCTTCTCTCAGCTATTTGGCAAGGAGGGTAAGCATAGCCCCCGCAGCAACAGCTGTTCCTATAACACCCGCTACGTTCGGGCCCATAGCGTGCATAAGGATGTAGCTTCCCGGGAATTCCTTCGAGACAACCTTCTGACAGACTCGGGCCGCCATTGGGACTGCCGATACTCCGGCGGCACCAATGACAGGGTTTATCTTTCCTCCTGATGCGATCTTCATGATCTGGCCTAACAGAACCCCTCCGGCGGTACTGAATATGAACGCGATAAGCCCCAGTGCGATGATCTTGATTGTAGCCACTGTAAGGAACGATTCAGCGCTCATCGTCGCACCGACAGATATCCCAAGGAATATCGTGGTTGCGTTCAGTACCTCGTTCTGCGCTGCCAGCGAAAGTCGCTCTGTGCAGCCGCATTCACGGAGCAGGTTGCCAAACATCAGCATACCAATAAGCGGTACAGATGCAGGAAGCACAAGTCCGCAGGCGATCGTTGATACAATAGGAAAGAGAACACGTTCTGTTTTTGTGACAGGACGAAGCTGTTCCATTCTTATCGAGCGGTCCTTCTTCGTAGTGAGCAGTTTTATTACAGGCGGCTGGATCAGAGGCACAAGCGACATATAGCTGTAGGCCGCAACAGCAACAGCAGGAAGGATCTGTTTAGCAAGCTTCGAGCACAGATAGATGGCTGTAGGTCCATCTGCTCCACCTATAATTCCGATACCTGCCGCTTCCTGAATCGTGAAACCCATAAACATTGCGCCGATGACCGCAATAAACACTCCCAGCTGAGCCGATGCTCCAAGAAGGAATGTGATAGGGTTGGCCAGCAGCGGACCGAAGTCTGTCAAAGCGCCAATTCCCATGAATATAATTACAGGATAGAGCTCATGGTCAATGCCGAATTTGACAAAATAGAGAAAGCCGCCCGGGTCAACGATCCCAGAAAGCGGAAGGTTGACAAGGAGACATCCAAATGATATCGGCAAAAGCAACAGCGGCTCAAAACCCTTTGCAATGGCTAGGTAGAGCAGTATGAACGAGACAAGGAGCATTACCAGCGTTGGCAAGTTCAATGCTACAAATCCAGACTGCTGGATAACGCCTTTAAGCGCAGTCAAATAAAGTTCCATTCAGTTTCCCTCCATGGTGAGTACTGCCAAGGCAGCCTATCCGATAACCAGGAGAGTATCGCCTGTATTGACATTATCTCCCTCTTTGCACCCTATTTGTGTCACAGTGCCCGCAGTCGCTGCAAAGATTTCATTCTCCATCTTCATAGCTTCGAGTATAAGTACAAGCTGTCCGGCCGCCACAGTTGCACCCGGCGAGACAAGTATCTTAAGTACTTTTCCAGGCATAGGAGCTTCAATTACAGATCCTCCTGCCACCGGTGCGGGAGTTGGTGCCGCCGGTACCGATGCCGCCACCGGTGTTGGTACCGCCACCGGTGCTGCTGCTGCCATCGGTGCTGCTGCAGGCACCGGTGCCACAACTGATGTGCCAGCCCCCATCTCTTCAACGTCTACATCATACGCTTTGCCATTTACTGTCACTCTATATTTTCGTGCCATCAGAGAAAACCTCCTTGAATATTTTATGTGTCAAAAAACTAATCCTGAAATCCTTCCGCATTCTGAATTCTGCCAACAAGCTTCCAACTCGTTGCTGCCGGAGCCTTTACGGGGCTGAACGCCACAACACGCGCTGCGCTGCCGTACATTGCAGCTATTGCGGCAGAAATAACTGCCAGAAGCTCAGAATCATCTTCCGCCGGAGCCGCAACCATCTTTGCTGCCGGTGCAGGCGACGGTGTGCCGACTGCCGGAGAAGCCTTAGCGGCTGTCTGCATACTATCCAGCACCCTGCAGACATGCTTCATCCCCATCATAACGAACATAAGTCCGCAAATGACTATGAAGACTATGCTGAAGGCAATCATTGACATTACAAGTCCGCCTTGCACACCCACGAAGTAGGATGATACTGAATTTTCCATAATCCAGTCCTCCTTAGTTCGGCATTATGCCGTGTTTGCGCTTAGGACGAAGTTCACTCTTCGTCTCCGTCATAATAAGCGCCTGATAGAGTGCAGGGCGCGTCTCCTCCGGAAGGATCACCCTGTCGACGAAACCGCGTGCCGCTGCGCAGTATGGATTTGCGAATGCTTCCTTGTATTCGTCGATCTTCTGCGCACGCATTGCAGCCTTGTCCTCCGCCTCATCGATATCCTTGCGGAATATAATGCTAGCCGCGCCTTCAGCTCCCATAACCGCGATCTGCGCCTGAGGCCATGCAAGAACAACATCGGCGCCAAGGTCTTTGCTGCACATACCGAGATATGAGCCGCCGTAAGCCTTGCGAAGAACAATTGTGATTTTGGGGGCCGTAGCCTCGCTGTATGCGTAAAGAAGCTTTGCACCATGGCGGATAATTCCGCCCATTTCCTGGGTAAGTCCGGGAAGATAGCCTGGAACGTCTTCAAATGTGACTATAGGAAGGTTGAACGCATCACATATACGGATATGGCGGCTCGCCTTGTCGGAGGCGTCGATGTCGAGACAGCCGGCCATAAACTTCGCCTGGTTCGCGATAATTCCGATCACTCGGCCGCCGACCCTGGCAAATCCGGTAACGATATTGCGTGCATACATCTCCTGCACTTCGCAGAAATCAGCATTGTCGACAACCTTCCTGATGACGTCGCGGACATCGTAGCCCTTGTTCGGGTTAGTAGGGACCATCTCACGAAGCCCTGCGTCCATGCGTGCCGGATTATCGCCTGTTTCCGCAAAAGGCGGCTCTTCCATGTTGTTGCTCGGAAGATAGCTCATCACCTTGCGGACCTGTGCATAGCACTCTGCTTCGCTGTCAGCAAAGAAATGCGCACATCCTGACGTCGCGTTATGAGCGCGTGCGCCTCCGATCTGCTCGGAAGTAACATCTTCGCCTGTAACGGCTTTGATGACAGCAGGTCCCGTGATATGCATGATCCCTATTTTGTCCACCATGAACACAAAGTCAGTGAGCGCGGGGCTATAGACAGCTCCACCCGCACAGGGACCTGCTATTATGGAAAACTGCGGGATGACTCCGCTGGCCTTGACGTTCCGGAAGAAGATGTTGCCATAACCAGAAAGCGCATCGACAGCCTCCTGGATACGCGCGCCGCCTGAATCATTGATCCCGATACAGGGGGCACCGTTAGTGAGCGCAAGGTCCAGCACCTTACATATCTTCTTTGCGTGCATCTCGCCAAGCGATCCGCCCATTACCGTAAAATCCTGGCTGAATAAATATACTATGCGTCCATCTATAGTACCGTAGCCAGTAACTACGCCGTCTCCGGGGAATACGGTGTTCGCGAGCCCGAAGTTTACGCAGCGATGCTCGACAAACTCATCGATCTCAACGAAACTGTTATGGTCAAGAACTGCTTCGATACGTTCACGTGCTGTCATTTTGCCTTTTTCGTGCTGTTTGGCGATGGCTTTTGCTCCACCGCCCTGTGACGCTTTTTCCCGTTTTTCAACCAGGTCTGCGCACATCTCATCGATCGTTTTTTCCGCCATTACTTCTTACCTCCTCGTATAATCGGTACGGGTGGGACTTTTTTTAAGCAGTTACCCTGTGGTGTGTATCCGGCACAGAAGTACCTGCCTTATCATTAGCGTTCGCTCAGCTCGAGCAGGATACCTCCTGTTGCCTTGGGGTGAAGGAAGGCTATCTTTGCACCGCCGGCGCCGCAGCGCGGCTTCTCATCGATGAGGCGGATACCCTGAGCCTTGAGTTCTGCAAGGGTCTCTTCAAGGTTATCCACTCTGATTGCCAGATGGTGCATCCCCTCCCCCTTCGTTTCTATAAATTTGGCTACAGGGCTCTCCTGGCTTGTGGGCTCAAGCAGTTCGATCTCTGTATCCTTAATTGGAAGAAAGGCTGTCTTCACCTTCTGTTCTGCAACTTCTTCAACGCCATGACACTTGATGCCCAGTGTCGCCTCCCAGAATTTAAGCGATTCATCAATGCTTTTTACTGCTATACCTATATGGTCTATCACTGTAGGTTTCATTTTTTACACCTCTTTTGCCCTTTTTTCCGCAACAGCTTTCTCAAGCCACTTGATCGTCTCGGTTGTAGGTGTGCCTGGCCCAAATATGGCCCCGACACCGAAGCCGAGAAGTGTCGGATAGTCTGACTCGGGTATGACCCCGCCGCCAAAGACTATTATGTCACTCGCGTTCTTTTCCTTGAGCAGGTTTATTATCGTTTTGAAGCAGTATTCGTGAGCGCCTGAAAGTATGCTTACTCCAATTGCATCCGCATCTTCCTGTATTGCCGTGGCTACTATCTGTTCAGGAGTCTGGCGGAGTCCTGTATAGATGACTTCCATCCCTGCATCCCTGAATGCTCTTGCAATAACTTTGGCGCCGCGGTCGTGACCATCAAGCCCTGGTTTCGCAACAACTACGCGAATTTTACGGTCCATCTTTTTTTCCTCCTTATCAGCTCTTCAGGTACCCTAAAGAACCACGTTTTCCTTGTATTCGCCAAACTCTTCGCGAAGAACGCCGCAGATCTCGCCTTCTGTGGTATAGTGGCGCACAGCGTCAAGGATGAGCGGCATAAGATTTTCCTCGCCCTTGGCACCCTTACGGATCGCCTCAAGGCAATCCCGGACCTTTACGTTGTCACGGGCTTCTTTCATGGCCTTAAGCTTCTTGATCTGGTTAACGCCTACGCTTGCATCGACTTTAAGCAGCTTGCGATCGGAAGTATCCTCGTCTATCTGGAACTTGTTGACACCTACAATTATACGGTCGCCGGATTCGATAGACTTCTGATAATCATAGGCCGCATCCTGGATATGCTTCTGCGGGAAGCCCTTTTCGATAGCCGCCATCATCCCGCCGATCTCATCGATCTTCTTGATATATTCCCATGCGCCATCCTCTATCTGCTTCGTGAGTGCTTCGACGGCATAACTGCCTGCAAGAGGATCGACCGTGTTCGTGATCCCGGACTCGTAAGCCACGATCTGCTGCGTGCGGAGCGCGATGCGGACGGATTTGTCCGTCGGAAGCGCGAGAGCTTCGTCAAGGCTGTTCGTGTGCAGCGACTGAGTACCGCCGCAAACAGCCGCCATAGTCTGAATAGCGACCCTGACTATGTTGTTCTCCGCCTGCTGCGCTGTCAGCGTGCAGCCTGCTGTCTGGGTGTGGAAACGGAGCATCTGGGCGCTCTTGTTCGTGACGCAGAAGCGATCCTTCATTATCTTCGCCCATATCTTGCGCGCCGCACGGAATTTAGCTACCTCTTCAAGGAAATCATTATGCGAATTAAAGAAGAATGAGAGGCGTTTTCCAAAAACGTTAGGATCCTGCCCCGCTTTTATAGCAGCGTCAATATATGCGATCCCGTCCGCAAGAGTGAACGCTACTTCCTGGATCGCTGTTGAACCGGCTTCGCGGATATGGTAGCCGGAGATAGAAATTGTGTTCCACTTAGGGATGTTTTTGCTGCAGAAATCAAATATGTCAGTAATTAGGCGCATTGACGGCCTTGGAGGGAATATATAAGTACCGCGTGCGATATATTCCTTGAGAATATCATTCTGTATCGTTCCTGAAAGGTCGCACATGGGTGTGCCCTGTTTTTCGGCGACTGCAATGTACATTGCAAGGAGAATCGCCGCAGGGGCATTGATCGTCATTGATGTCGAGACTTTATTGAGAGGGATCTGATCAAAGAGTATCTCTGCGTCCGCAAGACTGTCTATCGCAACTCCGACCTTACCGCATTCCCCTATCGCCATGGGATCGTCAGAGTCATAACCGATCTGCGTCGGGAGGTCAAATGCAACAGAGAGCCCTGTCGTACCCTGGCTCAGAAGATAACGGTAACGTCTGTTTGAATCCTCCGCCGTGGCAAATCCGGCATACTGGCGCATCGTCCAGAAACGGCCGCGGTACATTGTTGGCTGAACACCCCTTGTATAAGGGTACTGCCCTGGGAAACCAAGGTCTTTGCCGTAGTCAAGACCTTCCAAGTCTTCGGGGGTATATATCCTCTTAAGAGGAATACCGCCGCCGGTAGTAAAGTTTTCCTTTCTCTCCGGACTTTTCGCCAGAGCCTTTTCGACTTCTGCCTCATAGCCCTTTTTGCATTCCGCTACTTCCTGGAGCTGTTTTGGATCGAACACGTACTCCGCCTCCTTATGAAACATCTCGTGACCGGCATTACATGGCCACCTGCACACTTATGGATTTTACAAAAAACCACACCCTGCTATTATTAAGCAGGTAAGAAAAAATTGCAACATTTGACAGGTCATTTCAGACAAGTTTATTCATGTATTTTTTAAATATTTTTTGTCCGCGCTGTCTCTATTCTTCCGCTTTAACCTTTGAACATAGCTATTTCTCCGTCATTTTACTTTTTTAAAGGATGTAAAAACCTGTTTAGGTTTCTTATAAGCATATACACAAGATAATTGTCAGAACAATCTTCCTTGTCAGAAAATATTTTTTAAATAGGTCGTTGCATCCAAATCGATTTTATTACATTTTTACCGCACAGTTGATATACTTGACGTGTAAATCTGGGAATATTAAAAGGAGGCTCTTTACCAATGCAGAAGGCAATAAAAATTACGGATTCAATTTACTGGATAGGCGGAAACGACCGCGAGACCGACCTGTTCGAGGGACTATGGACTCTCCCACGGGGAGTTGCTTATAACGCATATTTCATTAATGACAGAAAGACAGCACTTGTTGATTCGATAAAAAGCGGAAACCTGACAGATTATATCGAAAGGCTGACTTCTATAATACCTGAAAACAGACAAATCGACTATTTGATCGTCGACCATATGGAACCGGACCATTCCGGCTCCATTAGGATGCTCAGAC
>JAJFTP010000003.1 GCA_021372895.1 Synergistaceae bacterium | reverse complement strand
TAGAAATTTGCCGTCAGACTTTCGAATGGATCTGCCCTGCGTATCACTCTTACGCCGCCGCCTTCGGCTATAAGGGCCTCGGCAGGCCTCAGCCGGCAATTGTAGTTCGACGCCATGGAGTAACCGTAGGCACCGGCGTTTGAGACCGCAATGATATCGCCTCTCTTGACCGGGCCTATGTTTCTGCCGCTGGCAATGATATCTCCGCTCTCGCAGATGTTTCCCGTTACTATGACAGAACCGTCATAATCCTGAGCTGGATCGTCAGCCCTCAGAACGGACAGTTCATGGTATGAGTCGTAGAGCACAGGCCGCATCAAAACGTTGAACCCGATATCGGTGCCGACGTATACAGAGCCGTAATTTTCCTTGACCGCGTGCACAGTCCCTAGGAGCACTCCGCACTCAGCAACTATATACCTGCCAGGCTCACACTTGAAGCGCACATCTTTGTTGTCGTATCTCTCGATGAATTTGTCCATTACCGGAAACAGCCTGCCCGTGAGGTCATTGAAGTCAAGCCTGTGTTCTGATGGTTTGTACGGCACACCAAAGCCGCCCCCGAAGTCTATGAACTCAAGACCGGGGAACTCTTCCCCTATCATATCCAGGAGCATCTCGGCGGCCTCCACATAGGGATCAGCATCAAGAAAGAGCGAGCCTATATGCTGATTGATCCCGGCAAGCGTCAATCCATACTTTTTAAGCAGCTCTTTAACCTGCGGGCAGAACTCCGCCTGTACGCCAAATTTGGTATGATGGCCTGCCGTGACGACCTTGTCGCAGTGTCCGGCTCCAAGCCCCGGGTTAAACCTTACCGCGACCCTTCCTCCCGGGTTTATCTGCCCGAACTGCTCAAGCTGTGCAAGCGAATCGACGCTCACCATGATATCCCTGTCTGTCGCGTACCGCATCTCCTCGCATGATACATTATTGCCGATGTAGAAGATCTCCCCGTGTGAGAACCCGGCCTTTTCAAGGACAAATATCTCGCCAGGCGACATTGCATCCGCGCCCAACCCCTCTTCGCGGATGATCCGAAGCAGTGTGAGGTTTGAGTTGGCCTTCGCGGAATAACTGGGTTTTATCCTGCCGTCAAATGCATCAAGCAGATCCCTGCATCTCTCACGGAGTATTTTTTCGCTGTAGACATATACAGGGCTGCCATATTCCCTGACTATCTTTTCTGCCGACTCATGATCCATGAACATTAAATTCTCGCCACCTTTGTCTTATGTGCCGCTGCCGCAACAGCTGCCGCCACTGCCGGGACAACGCGCGGGTCAAGGACTCCAGGGATTATATAGTTCTCTGAAAGTTCTTCATCGCTGACAAGTTCCGCCAGCGCCTTTGATGCTGCGATCTTCATCTCCTCGTTTATCGTCCGCGCGCGGACATCAAGCGCCCCGCGGAAAATACCCGGAAAACCTAGGCAATTGTTTACCTGATTTGGAAAATCACTTCTGCCCGTTGCTACAACGGCTGCCCCGGCTGCAAGAGCTTCATCCGGGAAAATTTCAGGCGTCGGGTTCGCCATGGCAAATATGACGGGTCTCTCAGCCATAGTCCTTACCATATCTCCGGTAAGCAGTCCCGGACGCGAGACGCCGAGGAACGCATCCGCACCCTTTATCACATCTGCGAGACTTCCCCTTCGCCTCTCCGGGTTTGTTGCCTCGGACAATGATATCTGGGCTTCGTTCAGCCCTTCCGTATATCCGGCGCATAGTGCCCCGTTTATGTCACACATCACGATGTTCCTTGCTCCTGCGGAGATAAAATACCTCGCTATCGAACATCCGGCGGCCCCTGCCCCGTTGATTACAAGCATTGCCTTCTCCAGGTCTCTGCCGGTAAGCCTCAGAGCATTTTTATAAGCGGCCAGCGCAATAACGGCCGTACCGTGCTGATCGTCATGAAAGACCGGTATATCAAGCGCTTCCTGAAGTCTGCGCTCTATCTCAAAACAGCGCGGGGCTGAAATATCCTCAAGGTTGATCCCGCCGAACGACACCGCTATCCTCGATACCGCATCGACAAACTCGTCCACATCCTTCGTGCTTACAGCGATGGGGATCGAATCGATGCCGGCAAAACGCTTAAAAAGACAGGACTTGCCCTCCATGACAGGCAGGGACGCCGCAGGCCCTATATCGCCGAGCCCAAGCACCGCTGTGCCGTCCGTTATGACCGCTACAAGGTTGTTCTTCATCGTAAGATCCCATATCGCTTCGGGGTCCCGCTCTATTTCCCTGCACGGCTCAGCGACTCCAGGGGTATACACCAGTGCAAGGTCATCCATGCTCTCTATTTTGCTTCGGCATTCAATATCCAGTTTGCCCCTTAGTTCTCTGTGCATATCAAGCGATCTCTGAAAAATATCCTCTGCCATTACTGCCACCTCTCCCTGTCAGATCCTTCAACTGTACGAATAAGGAAGTTTATTAAGAGCGACCACGGCAAAACAGATATTCTGCCGGGCTGCTACCTGTAATCCCCGCGGTCAACTACCGCTTCATATCCTATTTTATTGATTTTATCAGTTATAAGCGCCACGCTTTCAGAGGCATCATCCGCGGTGCCTATTTTATTGTCGTACAGCAGATAGTTTTTTCGTGTCTCAAGCGGAGAAAGGTTTGGCATAATAACATTGGCGCCGGCAAGTATACCCTGTTCCCTGCCGTCTTCCCGCACCGTCCCCAGCGCGGTGGTCGACGGCAGAAGTACCCTTGGGAGCATGAGACGGACAAGGCTCAGAAGGAACAGTGAATCTTCCGCTTTACCGGCGGGATGATCCTTAAACGGCGTGTCTTTGTGGGGGATGAAAGGTCCGAGGCCAACCATCTGCGGATCAAGTTCTTTGATAAAAATAAGATCTTCCGCAAGGTTCTCAACGGTCTGAAAGGGAGAACCAACCATCATTCCGCAGCCGGTCTGAAAACCGATTTCTTTAAGATCATACAGGCATTGCTTCCTGTGCGCGATAGAGAGCTCTGCCGGATGAAGCTTGGAATAATGAGCGTCACATGCCGTTTCGTGCCGCAGCAGATACCTGTCTGCTCCTGCGTCAAAGAGCTTTTGGTATGACTCCCTGTCTTTTTCTCCGAGCGAAAGCGTCAAAGCGCAATCCGGATATTTATTTTTGATGCCGCTGATTATATCTATAAGTCTGTCATCCGAGAAATATTCGTCTTCGCCGCCCTGCAGTACAAAAGTACGGAAGCCGGCGCCATACCCCAGCTCGCAGCATGATAAGATCTCTTCCTTGGTCAGGCGGTAGCGGACCGCGTTTTTGTTGCTTCTCCTGATGCCGCAGTAATAACAGTCATTTCTGCAGTAATTTGAAATTTCAACAAGCCCCCTGAAATATATCTTCTTCCCAAAATGTGCTATAGACAAAGCCCTGGCCTTTTCTGCCGCATAAGCCCTGTCCTCGTCGTTAAATGTTGCAAGTAAGGCGACCAGTTCATCCCGCGGCAGTATCTTATCTCTATCAATAAGGTCGATCCGTTTCCTGTTGTCCATATTATTGCCCGCCTTCACACTGATATATATGTAAGTTGAAACTAGTGGATTCTAGCATTAGTACTTTTCATTTACAAGCAATTTATAATTATTTTAAATCATAATATTTCAGAAGCAAAACCCATACAGTTCCCACCTTTAGGCACAAAGAGACCTGATCCTCTGCATTTGCGGATACGTCAAGGATCAGGCGCCAAATGTCATATAAAAATCATGTCATACAAATTTAAGCAGCTACATCCCCATATAGGCCCTGCGTACATCATCGGAGTTCAGCAGTTCCTGCGCACTGCCCGCATGTACTATGCGTCCTGTCTGGATCACATAGCCCCTTGTTGAAATTTCAAGGGCTTCCTGCACCATCTGTTCAACAAGCAGGACTGTGACGCCGCGCCTGTTGATCTCAACTACTGTCTCAAATACCTTTTCAACAATGCTGGGCTGAAGCCCCAGCGAAAGTTCATCGAGCATCAGCAGTTTGGGCTTCGACATAAGCCCTCTTGCTATAGCGCACATCTGCTGTTCCCCGCCGCTCATCGTCTCCGCGATCTGATCCCTGCGTTCCCTGAGTATGGGGAATAGTTCGTACATCTCCTCCAGCCGTTCATCAACGATTTTTCTGTCACTTAGAGCAAACGCGCCGAGTTCAAGGTTTTCCCGGACAGAGAGCTTCGCGAATAAGCGGCGGCCTTCGGGTACGTAGCTGAGCCCCTTCTTGATGGTGCGTGACGCCGGCAGATCGCTGATATCCTCGCCAAGGAATTTTATTGAGCCGCTCTGCGGATGCATAAGCCCCGCAATGGTCCGCATGACAGTTGACTTTCCTGCCCCGTTGGCTCCCAATATGGCGACTATTTCACCTTCATTTACTTCCAGGGATATCCCGTGTATGACAGGGACACAGTCATAGGCGCAGTGGATATTATTGACTTCAAGCATAGCAGCCATCACTGTCCCTCCTTTGCCGCTCTGAGCCTTCTGGCATATTTCTCGCCAAAGTAAGCCGTGATGACGAACGGGTCATTTATAACTGCCTGCGGAGTATCCTCGGCAATTTTCCTTCCGCTGTTCAGCACAACGATCTTATCCGCAATAGGCATGATCGCCTCCATGATGTGTTCCACCATCAGGATAGTTATGCCATCTTTCTTCAGCCGCAAGATAACATCCACCATCTCTTTTACCTCTGTGGACGTAAGTCCTGCGACGGACTCGTCAAGGAGAAGAAGTTTGGGCTCCGTGGCAAGAGATCTGGCAACTTCAAGTCTTTTCTTGTTTCCTATTGTCATCCCCCCTGCGAGCTTGTCTCTCATCTCTTCAAGAAAACAGAGGGACATGCAGCGCTCGGCGACCTCGTTTGCTTTGGCTGTATCCTTGTGGCGCATATATGCTCCGACAAGGATGTTCTCGAACACTGTCATTTCCTTAAGCGGACGGACAACCTGAAAAGTCCTCGCCATTCCAAGCCGCGCGATCTTCCATGCAGGAAAGCCGGTGATATCTTTCCCGTCAAATGTCACCGTGCCCCCGGATGGTTTGTAGAGCCCTGCGACACAGTTGAAAAGGGTCGTTTTGCCGGCGCCGTTGGGACCTATGAGCCCAACTATCGTTCCCGGTCCGACATCGAAGGAGACATCGCTGTTGGCAAGAAGAGAGCCGAATTTCATCGTCAGATTTCTGACTTCAAGCAGTGCCATTACGCGTCACCCTCCTTTTCATCCCGCTTATCTCTGATGCAGTATCTGATAACTCCCATTATCCCAAGCGGCTGCCTGATCATTACGATAATTATGATAAGCCCGAATATTATAAGGTCGACACCGGCGCCCAGATATGCGAGATATGCCCGCGTGTACTCCTGCAGCGGTATCAGCACAAGCGCGCCCAGGAACGGGCCCCAGAAAGTACCGACTCCGCCAAGTATGGTGATGAGCACAAATTTCATCGACATATCCAGAGACATTACCATAGGGGGATCGACGCGGTAGTTGTACTGTGCGAAAAAGGCGCCGCAGAGCCCGGCGAGAGCCGCTGAGAGCGCCATTGCCGAGAGCTTGACCATAGTGCTGTTTACGCCAAGCGATTCCGCCGTTTCCTGGCCTTCCCTGACCGCACGCAGATAGTAGCCCATGCGGTTATGCTCGATCCAGCGGACTATTCCGAAGACAAGTGTGAATATCGCAAGGGCGCCAAGATAGTAGCCGTTTTTTGTATCAGACCACGAAAAGTTTATCCATCCGTCAGGAAGTATCGGATAGTCCAAACCCAGGGCGCCGCCGACCCTGTCCCATATCATGAAGAGCCGGTTAAATATCTCAACTATAGCAAATGTAGCTATAGCAAAATAGTGCCCTTTCAGTCTGAAACATGGATAGCTGATAATTACGGATACCAGGGCTGCGGCCAACATCCCGAGGGGAGCCCCGTACCACGGGAGCGTGTGGTAGTTCACTACAGCAAGCGCAGCTCCGTAAGCCCCTATACCGAAGAACACGGAGTGCCCGAACGAAACCTGTCCGCAGTATCCGCTGATTATGTTCCACGACTGTGCCATCGCGGCATAGAGCAGTACCATCGCGGCGACATGTCCGAAAAACGAACCGCCGATGACTCCGGGGATGAACGGAAGGATGACTGCTATTATGAGAAAACCGTACCAAAGTTTGTCTCCTTTATATTTTCCCATGGCCGTCACCACCCGAAGAGCCCTTTAGGCCTGACAAGAATTACGATAAGGTATATTGCAAAGACTGCGACATATTTTACGACAGCGGCTATGTAGAAACCAGCGAAAGACTCAACAAGGCCGATAAGAAGGGCGGCGAAGAGCGCGCCGGGGATGCTGCCGAACCCACCGAGCGCAACGACAACGAACGATATAAGGCTGAACAGGCTGCCCACTTCCGGATGCACCGCCAGGTATGAAGTCATAAGTCCGCCCGCTATGCCAACACATGCTCCTCCCAGTCCGAATATGAGAAGATAAATATTTTCGGTATCGATGCCCATCAGCTCAGCGGCTTCCTTGTCCATCGCCGTCGCCTGTATCGCCCAGCCCAGACGGGTCTTCTTCACCAGCCAGTAGACCAGGATAATGACGACAAGTGCAAAGATAGCTGTGACAAACTGAGGGACTGAGATAATAGCCCCTCCGACATTAAACGTCTTTCCCTCCATAATGGTGCCTGAGAGAAGCCGGAAGTTAGGTGTAAAGCGGTTCATACAGAAATTCTTAAGAAACATGGAAAGGCCGAATGTGGCAAGCAGCGGCGCCATAGCGGCTTTGCCGAGGCTGTTTTTAATGATTACCTTATAAGTGACACAGCCCAGCAGAAAGAGAAATATTCCAGATGCGATCCAAGAAAAAAGCGGGTCAATGCCCAGAATGAACCCCATCCAGTAGCAGATGTACATAGCCACCATCAGAAACTCACCGTGTGCAAAATTGATGACGTCCATGACGCCCCATATAAGACTCAGACCTACTGCAACCAGAGCATAGAGCAGCCCGCTCAGTATGCCGTCGATCAGGACCTGTAGAAAATTACTCACGAGAACCCCCCCTAAAAAAGGCGGGGCAGACAAGATGCCCCGCCTCATGCTGTTTATTCAGCTGTAAAGGATGATCAGTTGCGTTTACCCCACGGAACCATCGGGAATACAGGTTCAGTATCCTTATACTTAAGCGGGAAAACCGTGCCGTACTTTTGGTCCTTGATCTGAGTTATAACGCTCAGTGTTTTGATGTTCTGCCCGCCCGGCGCAAACTTGACTGTTCCGCTCAGAGCCATGCCGCATGGGAATTCTTCTGTCCGTAGGATTTTAACTACCTTTTCGGTGTCCAGCGAACCGGCCTTCTCTATAGCCTGTGCCAGGACATGGAGCATTATACCCTCCTGGATCGAATCACTGTCAAACGGCTGGTTGCTTCTCGGTGTATAGTATCTTTTTTCGACCTTCATCGCTTCAGCCATAAACTTCTTGGCAAGTTCCGGCGAGTATCCCATGCCGCCCATAAAGAAGTCTCCATCATGTCCAAGCTCCTTCTGGACAGCGGGGTTCTGGTAGCCGGTGCAGTAATTGATGGCAATTTTCGGAAGCCAGTTTACCTGTTTCATCGTGCGGACCCAGAGCGAATAGTCTCCGCCGAGAGCAGCTCCGAATACTGCATCCGGGTTCTTCGCCTTCAGTGCCTGTACTTCGCTGTTGAGGTTCGTTGCTCCGTTGTTGAACGGAACGTCCGCGACGATGTCGAGCCCTGTCCTCTTTGCAGCTTTGCGTGCCTCGTCGGCAGCGTGCTTGCCAAATTCGGTGTTCTCGTAGATAAGCCCGAGAGTCTTTATACCGGCATTCTTTTCTTTGTTAAGATATGCGATGTAGTCAACAAACTCATTGGACTCGATCGCGTCGGTAGGAGCATGACGGAAGAAGTAATTATATCCTCTCTCGGTCAGTGCCGCAGAGCTTGAGCAACCGCACATGAAGATCTTCTTTGCACGCTCTGCAACTGCGCTTGCAGGTTTTGTCGCTGAGCTGTTGTAGCATCCGATTATCGCAAAGACCTTCTCCTGATTATAGAGACGCTCAGCTTCTGACTTGGCTACATCAGGCTTGCCCTGGTGATCGGCCTGCACGATCTCGATCTTATAGCCGCCGAGGATCCCTTCCTGTGCTGCAAGCGGTAAATCGATATCGGCATTCTTCTTGTTGATAAGATCGGCTGCCGCGAGTACTGCGTTCACGCAGTTCTGCCCTGATACGGCAGCAGGGCCGGTGAGAGGGAACAGAGCCCCTATCTTGATGACCTTGGCTGCGGCAAATGCAGAAGAGCCTGCCATCATCGTCACACAGACAACCAACATAATTAAAATAACAAGACGCCTGCTACCTTTCATAACATATCTGCCCCCTTTGAGTTTTATGGACAGGACTACGTCAAAGACCACATTTCTCTCATCCCTGGATCCTGCGTGCCCCATCCGCTGTCTATGATGATCTGCGTACGTTGTATTATAGTAAAATGCTATACTGGATGTCAATTATTATGCGTTATTATCGTTAGTAAAACCGCTTTTTTTAGTCTTTTTGGCACAAAGATTTTATTGACATTTATTTTTATCAGCGTTATATTATAAACACCTAAGTGAACAATTACCTACAAACTACAAACCACCCAAGGAGGCCAACTGTATGATTTTTCACGCAGAAGTTGTTATTACTCCGCGCGAAGGAGTTCTTGACACACAGGGCAAAGCCGTAGAGAAAACTCTGATAAACCTCGGATACAAAGGTATAGACAAGGTACGTGTAGGACGTATCGTAACGATGGAACTTGATTCCCCTGACGCAGAAACTGCAGAAAAATCGCTCTGCTCCATGTGCGGCGACCTTCTGGTCAACGACCTGATCGAGTCCTTTAAGATATCAGTCAAGGAAGCCGTGAAATGAACACGGCGGTCGTCGTTTTCCCAGGCAGCAACTGCGACAGGGACGTTCAGCGGGCAATATCCGAGACACTTAAGTCGGCCGTTGAAATGACATGGCATGAGGAAAAGTCTTTTTCGACCGAGCCGGACCTTGTGGTCCTTCCGGGAGGATTTTCTTACGGCGACTATCTCCGCTCAGGCGCAATGGCCGCCCGATCCCCAATAATAGAGGCCGTACGCAGGCATGCCGATCAGGGGAAACTTGTCCTCGGGATCTGCAACGGCTTTCAGGTGCTTACAGAGGCGAAAATGCTTCCGGGAGTACTGCTCCCAAATTCATCCCTTAGCTTTATCTGCCGTAAGTGCCACATCCGCGTTGAGCGCACGGACAACATGTTCACTTCCGGGTTTAAGACCGGAGACATAGTCCAGTTTCCGATAGCGCACCATGAGGGACTGTATTTTCTGCCTCCGAAGGATCTTAAGGAACTTGAGGATGCGGGACAGGTCATATTCAGATATGCAGACCCGAAAACCGGCAAAGCCGGAGAAGAATATGCGCCTAACGGCGCGCTTAACGGCATAGCGGGGATATGCGGCAGACGCGGCAACATACTCGGACTCATGCCGCATCCGGAGCGCGCGACCATAGCGCATCTCAACGGGGGCACGGACGGCGTCATGTTCTGGGATTCAATAGCAAAAACATTTGCAGGAAGAGGTGCTTTCTGATGGATTTCCGCGAAGCAGGCCTCTCCGAGACCGAATACGGGCGCGTTAAAGAGATCCTGGGACGGGGACCGAACGACCTTGAGCTCAGCCTCATAGGCGTAATGTGGTCCGAACACTGCAGCTATAAATCGACGCGGCCCCTGCTCAGGACCTTCCCCTCAAAAGGCAGGCATGTCCTGCAGGGACAGGGAGAAAATGCCGGCGTGGTCAATATGGGAGAAGGCTGGGGGTTCGCGTTCAAGGTTGAGAGCCACAACCATCCTTCCGCGGTAGCCCCGTTTCAGGGCGCAGCAACCGGAGTCGGCGGCATAATAAGGGACATAATAGCAATGGGGGCCCGTCCTTCGGTATCTATGGACGGTCTTTTTTTCGGGGATCCGGAGCTTCAAAAGACACAGAATCTCGCTAAGGGCATCGTCGAAGGCATAGGCTCTTACGGAAACGCGGTAGGCGTTCCGGTAGTCGGGGGCAAGACCTTCTACTCACCCTGCTACAACGACAACCCTCTCGTCAACGCGTTCAGTGCCGGATTTGTCCGTCTGGATAGGATGGCGAGCTCAAAGACCGCAAAAGCCGGCGATCTCGCAGTCCTGCTCGGCTCAAAGACAGGACGTGACGGCATAGCCGGAGCTTCCTTCGCATCGCGCGAGCTTGATGAAGACTCGCGTGCAAGCCGACCCCAGATCCAGATAGGTGATCCGTTTGAGGAAAAACTGCTGATAGAGTGCTGCCTGGACCTTCTTGACAGATGCCTTATAGCTTCCATGCAGGACATGGGAGCCGCAGGCATACTCTCTTCGTCAAGCGAGATCGCCCACAAAAGCGGCTGCGGAATAGACATACAGGTGCAGAAAATACCGCTTCGCGAACAGGGCATGCAGCCTTGGGAGATATTCCTCTCCGAGTCCCAGGAACGTATGCTTCTCATAGTCGAGAACGAAAAACTGGACGATGTATTTGCAACTGCAAAACACTACGGGCTTGACTGCGCAGTGATCGGCACTATGACAGACAACCGCTTGTACAAAGTTTATAACGGCGATGAACTGATTGCCGAGCTTCCTGTGGGCATTCTTGGAGACACCCCGGAGATCTCATGGCCTTCAGCGATACCCGCGGACATGGATGAGCGCCAAAAACTGGATATTGCGACACTCAGGTCAGACGATCCGGCATCTGATCTTCTGTCGCTCATCGGCTGCCATAACGGACGGAGCAAACACGTCATATGGGAACAGTACGATTCGATGGTCCAGCTGCACACGATAGCCGGCCCAGGCAGCCCCGTTGCGATGGTTGAGGTCCCCGGGACAAGACGCGCATGCCTGCTCACTATGGAGGCCGAACCGTGGAAGTGCTGGACAGATCCTTACTCCGGCGCTGCCGAGACCATGGCACGCTCGCTGCGCTGGCTCTGGCTCTCAGGTGCGGATATCCTCGGCATGACAAACTGCCTTAACTTCGCATCTCCGGAGGTGCCGGAGAAATTTTACGAGCTTGAGCAGTGCGTCAAGGGGCTCGCCCACGTTTGCCGCGAGCTTGACTGCCCTGTCGTATCCGGCAACGTCAGCCTCTACAACGAGACCGCGAATGGACGCATCTGCCCGACCCCACTGGTCGTGACGGCGGGACTTCTGACGGACAGAGATCAGCTTTTGACTTCCGGCAGAGTAAGACCCGGGGATAAGATCTATTTTGTCGGCGACACGGATGGTTCCCTTGGCGCAACACGATACCAGGAGATGAAAAACGACAGGCCTCTTGGGAAAACAGTGGCGCCGGACTGCGCAAAAGAAAGAGCCTTCCGCGAACGCGCCGTCAAAACGGCACATGCGGGCGCTGCCGGCTCAGGGCGGATCCTTGCAGGCGGCGGACTTGCCCTTGCACTTGCAGGAGAGGCTATCTCTTCGGATATTGGCATGGACATCACGATCGAGCCGGAATCATCGCTTGAAGCGCTCTTGTTCTCCGAGGGCGGGGCCCGGGCGATTTATGCGGTGCCACAGGAAAAAATATCGGAATTTGAAAATATATGGGCCGGTTTCCGCTTCCGCCGCATAGGTACGGCCGGCGGAACAAGCTTTGTATGGAACGGATCGTTTGAACTTCCTCTGGAGCGGCTCAAGACCGCGTTCTTCGAGGGCATATAGGCATGTGCGGCGTCTTCGGAGCTTTCAGTATGAGCGGCAGCCCTGTCCTTGAGGACATATACCTCGGCCTTTGCGCTCTCCAGCACAGGGGTCAGCTCTCTGCAGGCGTCGCGTGGATCTCGGGCGGGACCGTGCACATCAAAAAGGGGCTGGGGCTTGTACATGAGGCGCTGGACCAGAGCGACCTGGCGGCGGCAGATGCGCACACGGCCATCGGACATGTCAGATATGCCACTGCGGGAGGCACAAGGCCGGAAAACTGCCAGCCTCTCGGTGCGAACTATGCACAGGGGCCTGTGGCTATAGCACACAACGGGAACCTTACCAATGCCAAGGGGCTCACCGGCTATCTTGAGGACAGGGGCGCCATATTCCATACGTCGTGCGACACTGAAACAATACTCCAGCTTATGGCTCACCAGCCCGGAGTTGTCCCTCTTGAGGCGCTTGAGACAGCCCTCATGAAGATACAGGGCGCATACAGCCTTGCCGTGCTCTTCGACGGATCCCTTATCGCAGCGCGGGACCCATGGGGATTTCGTCCGCTGGTGATAGGGCAGCGCGACGACACGATATACGTCGCGTCAGAATCATGTTCGCTCGACATACTAGGAGCAAAGATGATCCGGGACGTCGCCCCCGGAGAGATCCTCATCATCGACAAACGCGGCATGATCTCACGCAGGCTTCCGGTCGAGACACAGCGCCACTGCCACTGTTCATTTGAATATGTATATTTTGCGCGTCCGGACAGCGTAATTGACGGCCGCTCGGTTTACCGGGTACGCAAGGCGCTGGGGAACAAGCTTGCAAAATCATGCAACCCTGAAAATGCCATAGTCGCCGGGATGCCTGACAGCGGAACCATCTCGGCTCTGGGGTTCGCCGAGAGCTCAGGCATACCCTTTGAGTCTGGCGTCGTAAGGAACCGATACGTCGGCAGGACATTCATCCAGCCGACACAGCGCGTCCGCGAGGCGGGCGTAAAGATCAAGCTGAACCCCCAGCCTGAAATTTTCAGGGACCGGGAGGCAGTTATAGTTGACGATTCACTTGTCCGCGGCACGACAGCAGGGCGTATCGTTTCAATGATACGCGACAGCGGAGCCGGGAAAGTACACATGCGCATCGCATCGCCGCCTGTATGCTTCCCATGCTATTACGGCATAGACACACCAAGCTCAGACGAGCTTGCCGCGGCGCTGATGGATATACCGTCGCTCTGCAGGAAGATAGGCGCGGATTCCCTGGAATATCTGACTTGCGACGAGCTTGCGGAAGCTATAGGGCTGCCCCGGAGCGAACTATGCACGGCATGTTTTGACGGCAATTACCTTGACAATGGAAATTATGTGGAAGAAATTTAACGGAGGTGCGCTATTATGGAAATTACAAAGAAGGATCTCATCTACGAAGGCAAGGCAAAGAAGTTATTCACCACAGAGGACCCGGATCTCGTCATCGTTGAATATAAGGACAGTTTCACCGCGTTCAACGGAGAGAAGAAGGCAACTATGAGCGGCAAGGGACAGCTTAACAATAAAATCAGCTCCAAGCTGTTTGAGTACCTCGCATCCAAGGGCGTCGAATCACACTTCGTGCGTCAGACAGACGACACACATCAAGTCGTCAAACGCGTAAAAATAGTACCCATAGAGGTCATCGTCCGTAACATCACGACCGGATCCCTATGCAAACGCCTCGGAGTTAAAGAGGGCATGAAACTCCCCCGTCCGCTGATCGAATTCTGCTACAAGAATGACGAGCTCGGCGACCCTTTGATCCTGGAGGACCACGCGATCCTCTTCGGCTGGGCCACGGAGGATGACATAGCAAAGATCAAGGACATATCGCTCCGCGTCAATAAGGCGCTCGGTGAATTTTTCTCCGAAAGAGGCATAATTTTAGTCGACTTCAAGCTTGAATTCGGAAAGGACCCGTCCGGTAAACTCATGCTTGCGGATGAGATATCTCCCGACACATGCCGCTTCTGGGACAGCTCCACCGGCGACCGCCTTGACAAGGACCGTTTTCGCAAGGACCTCGGCAACGTCCTGGGAGCCTACGAAGAGATATGGAAGAGGATATCGGCGTAAAACGATATGAGCGGTGTTTTCGGAGCTTACAGCACATCGGGCAGGAAGGTGCTAGAAGAGGTCTACCTCGGCCTCTATGCGCTCCAGCACAGGGGACAGGAGTCTGCGGGAATAGCCTGGATAGAATGCGGCAGGATAGCCTCCGCCCGCGGGATGGGACTTTTGCACAACGCCATAGATCAGCAGGAGCTCTCCGAGGAGACCGCCCACTGCGCCATAGGGCATGTGCGCTACGCGCCCATAGTCGGTTCCCAGCCCCATAACGTGCTGCCGATCGGCGCAAATTACGCCCGCGGCCCTGCCGCGGTGTCACATGACGGGCATATCACAAATCTGCCGGAACTCACAAAACAGCTTGAGTCCCGAGGCGCGATATTTCATTCCGCTACTGACTCCGAAGCTATCCTGCACCTCATGGCGCAAAAGTCGCACATGCAGCCGCTCGATGCGCTTGTGGACGCACTTCGCAGGACAGAAGGCTCATACGGCCTTGTGGTCCTCCTTGAGAACTGCCTCGTGGCGGCCCGCGACCCGTGGGGATTCAAACCCCTCGCTGTCGGGGAGAACAACGGGACATTCTATGTGGCATCGGAATCATGCGCGCTCGACATAGTAGGCGCAAAGCTGCTGCGCGATGTCGAACCCGGAGAGATACTGGTTATAGACGACAGGGGCATGAGAAGCCTCAGGATACAGCACAGCGCTCCATGCCGCAGCATGAGATGCTCGTTTGAATATGTGTATACGGCGCGTCCGGACAGCATTATCGACGGCCGTTCCGTATACGGGGCGCGCAAGGAGATGGGCAGACGTCTTGCTCTGACATCTCCCTGCCAGGGGGCAGAACTGGCGGTCGGGCTGCCTGACAGCGGCACGACCGCCGCAATAGGCTACGCACAGGAATCAAAAACACCGCTTGAAATGGCGATAGTGAGAAATCGCTACGTCGGGCGCACGTTCATACAGCCGACCCAGAAAGTCAGGGAGCTCGGCGTCAGAATTAAGTTGAACCCTATATCAGAGGTCTTCGGCGGCAAAAAGACCGTCTTAATTGACGATTCCATAATCAGGGGCACGACGGCGGAGCAGATCGTATCTATGATACGCGGCTCAGGCGCGGCGGAGGTACATCTGCGCATCGCTTCCCCCCCGGTCCTTTATCCATGCAGATACGGGATAGACACAAGAAAAGATGAACCGCTGGCTGCGGCAAATATGACAATGGAAGAGCTTCGTAAAAAAATCGGCGCAGACTCGCTCGGTTATCTCTCCAACGAAGATCTCGCCGCGTCTGTCGGATTTCCGGAAGAGCAGCTATGCACGGCATGTTTCACTGGTAAGTATCTCCCCTCAAAAAATGGGACGAAAGAGGGTTCATGATCATGGGTGAAAAACTCAGTTACGATAAAGCCGGGGTCAGCATCTCAGCAGGTGACGCATGGGTCGAAACGATCAAAGGCCTTATCGCGGCGCACCCTAAAGACCCGCATTCAGTCGGCGGCGTCGGCGGCTTCGCCGGGATCTACCGCATCGGCGGCGGGAAGTGCATCGCTGCCTGCTGCGACGGCGTAGGGACAAAACTTGAACTTGCAAAGGCGACAGGCATATACCGCGGGCTTGGACAGGACCTGGTCGCAATGAACGTAAACGACCTTGTGACCGGCGGGGCGCGCCCGTTGTTCTTTCTGGACTACGCGGCATGCGGCAGGCTGGACATACATGTGCTCAAAGATATACTTGAAGGGGTGCTGGACGCATGTGAAGAAAGCCTCTGCACGCTTCTGGGGGGAGAGACGGCAGAAATGCCGGGGGTTTACGGCACAGACGGATTCGACCTGGCGGGCTTCTCGGCAGGCATTGTCGATGAGGATAAAATAATAGACGGAAGTGCGATCAAAGACGGCGACATCATAGCAGGGTTAAGCAGCTCCGGCATCCACAGCAACGGCTACAGCCTGGTCCGTAAGGCTCTCGGCGCGGAAGGGCTCGATATTGACCTTAACTCGGTACCGGACGGCTGGGATGAAAAACTGGCGGCAGCAGTCATGCGGCCGACAAAACTCTATGTGAAGCCGGCTCTTGCCGCGGCTGAGACCGACAAAATAAATGGAATGGCGCACATAACCGGAGGCGGTATATACGGCAACATAATACGCGTCATACCGAAGGGGCTGGATATAGATATAGACTACGGATCGTGGGAACGCCCAAAGATATTCGACCTTATCCAGAGCGCCGGGATCGAAGAAGAAGAGATGCGCAGGGTATTCAACCTCGGCATCGGCTATGTCTTCATCATCAGGCCGGCAGATCTTGGCGTGCTTACGGCCGCGCTGGCCCAAACCGGCGAAAAGCCGACTGTGATAGGAAGGGTGATAAAATGTACGTCCCGCGCATAGCGATACTTATATCAGGCACAGGAACAAACATGGAAGCCCTTCTTAAGGCATGCATCACCGGAGAGCTTCCCGCCCAGGTATCATTTGTAGGGAGCGACCGTATAGACGCAAAGGGACTGAAAACTGCCGCCGCACTGGGAGCGCCGACGCGGGTCTTCTTCTATGACAAGGATGGACGGCAAGCTGCAGAAAAATCCATAGCAAATGCAATAGAGGAAACACATACGGACTGGATAGTCCTTGCTGGCTTCATGCGTGTTCTCTCGCCTGGATTTGTGAGGCGGTTTGAAGGAAGGATCATAAACATCCACCCGTCGCTTCTTCCTTCCTTCCCCGGAGCTAACGGGATAAAGGACGCCTGGGATGCCGGTGTCACAGAGACAGGAGTCACAGTCCACATCGTAGATGAAGAAGTCGACCACGGCCCGATACTCGCACAGGTAAAAGTGGAGAGAAAGCCAGACGACACGATCGAAACACTTGAAGAACGCATACATGCAGCCGAACACAAAATCTATAAGGCAGCCCTCAAAAAATTTTTAGAGGAGAATCCGATAACTATTGCCAAAGGAGAGGAATGATCTGATGGAAACCAGGAAAGCGCTTATTTCCGTATGGGATAAGACGGGGATTCTGGAGCTTGCAAAGGGGCTCGCGGCTCACGGGTATGAGATAGTCTCAAGCTCCGGCACAGCAAAGCACCTTGAAGAAGGCGGAGTAAAGGTGACTGAAGTCGTCGAGATGACAGGGCTCCCAGCGATACTCGGCGGGAGAGTAAAGACACTCCATCCGGCGGTAATGGGAGGTATCCTAGCTCGCCGCGGACTTGCCCAGGATGACGAGGACCGCAAAAAATTCAATATACCTCTCATCGACGTCGTCGTATGCACCCTGTATCCATTTGAAGAGACTGCAAAGAGCGGCGCCGACCTCGACCAGCTGATAGAAAAAATAGACATAGGCGGAGTATCTCTTATTCGCGCAGGCGCAAAAAACTACTATCACGTAGCAGTGATCACTGATATCGCAGACTACCCGCGCGTCCTTGAGGAACTTGAGAAGAAACAGGAGTTCACAATGGAATTCAAACAGGAGCTGGCTCTTAAGGCATTCCGCGTGACTGCCTCATACGACGCCACCATATACAAGGGACTATGCACGGAGATCGGCGTTGCTGACGATACCGACGATGACAAGATCCTGCCGCTGCGAAAGGTACAGGATCTACGCTACGGGGAGAACCCCCATCAGCATGCGGCACTGTTCCTGCCGCCGCTTGAGGGACAGCCGTTTGAACAGCACTCAGGCAAAGAGCTCTCATACAACAATCTGCTCGACCTTGATACCTTGCTTCGCGGCTGTTCCATATTCCAGGATCTATGCGCATGCACCATAGTCAAGCACACGACGCCCTGCGGCACTGCACACGCAGACACTCCTGCCAAGGCATTCCGCAAGGCACTCGAATGCGACCCCGTCTCAGCATTCGGAGGCATCATCGGGTTCACCCGCCGCGTAGATATGGAGACGGTCCATGCCATCACCGAGACATTCTTTGAAATCGTAGCCGCTCCGGCATACGCCGAGGGAGTTATAAAATATTTCTCAGAAAAAAAACCGAACCTGCGCGTACTGACGATCACGCCGGGCTACGCCCCGAGGCTCCAGATTACAGGCAACCGCTGCGGATTCCTGGTACAGGAGGACATCCTTCCTCCCCTTCCGGAACAGAACTGCGGCAAATGGGTCGGGACACCAAGACCCGAATGCTGGGATGATATCATCTTTGCATGGAAAACTGCCGCGATAACTAAGAGCAACTCTATCGTGCTCGTCAGGGACGGCGCTGCTGTAGGAATAGGCGGAGGCTTCACGAACAGAGTTGATGCCGCGGCCTATGCGCTCAGGCTCGCCGGCGCTAAGGCTAAAGGGGCTGTGCTTGCTTCCGATGCGTTCTTCCCATTCCCGGACTCAATAGAGCTTGCGGCAAAAGAGGGCGTGATCGCAGTCATTCAGCCCGGCGGTTCGATCCGTGACAATGAAGTCGCAAAACGTGCCGAAGAACTCGGCATAAGCATGT
This sequence comes from Synergistaceae bacterium, assembly GCA_021372895.1. Taxonomy (NCBI): domain Bacteria; kingdom Thermotogati; phylum Synergistota; class Synergistia; order Synergistales; family Synergistaceae; species Synergistaceae bacterium. Next base: position 19,161 of record JAJFTP010000003.1, on the reverse strand, counting down.
TCGTCGGCGGAAGCCGCACGTTCAGGCACTAAGGGTATAGGTATGCTGCAATGAAAGTTATGGTGCTCGGCGGAGGCGGCAGGGAACATGCCGTAGTCCACGCATTCTCAAAATCAAACATAGTGACTCAGATCCACTGCTGCCCCGGCAATCCCGGAATAGCAAAGCTCGCGGTATGCCACGACGGCGACCCATGCAAACCCGGAGAGATGACAGCGCTTTGCAGGAGGCTTGGGATAGACCTGGTGTTCGTGGGACCGGAAGCCCCTCTTGTCGCAGGTACAGCAGATGCTCTCAGGAAAGCCGGTATACTCGTCATGGGGCCCGGGAAACTCGGAGCACAGCTCGAAGGGAGCAAGGCATTTTCAAAGCAGTTTATGGTAAGGCACGGGATACCTACATCCGCCTTCGACTGCTGCAATAACATGGATGCCTGTCGCAGGGCGCTTGAAAAACGCAGCGCACCATACGTCGTAAAAGCTGACGGACTTGCGGCTGGCAAGGGCGCCTTCCTCACTGACACATTTGAAGATGCCATGACGGTATGCAGTATCATGCTCGAAGATATGCTCCTCGGCCCTGCAGGCAGGACAATAGTGATAGAAGATTTCGTCGAAGGGCAGGAAATGACGGTACTTGCCGTCACGGACGGCGAGACCGTCCGGATACTCCCTTCAAGCCAGGACCATAAGCGCGCGCTGGACGGAGACAAGGGAAACAACACTGGGGGAATGGGCGCCTATTCCCCCGTCCCATGGGTAGACGAAGCTTTTTTGAAAAAGATAAGCGACAAAGTCATGATGCCTACGTTAAACGGACTCAAAAGCGACGGGATCCCATTCTGCGGGATCATATACGCAGGCTTAATGGTAAAGCCCGACGGCTCTCTGTCGGTGCTAGAATACAACGTACGCCTCGGAGACCCTGAGGCACAGGTGGTTTTGCCTGTATTCGAAGGCGACTTCGGAGAAGTGATCCTTGCCTGCTGTAAAGGCGATCTGGCAAAAGTCGAATGGCCGGATCCCAGGCGGTATGCACTGGGCGTCGTAATGGCTTCCGGCGGATATCCCGATAAATATGAGACGGGCGTTAAGATAACATTTCTCCAGGAAGATATCCCTGACACATATGTCTACCATGCGGGCACATCTTTCGATGCTAACGGGGATCTGGTGACATCGGGGGGGCGGGTATTCACCGTTGTAGGCATTGCAGACACCCTGCAGGCAGCCCGGGATCTCGCGTATAAACGAGTCAAAACGGTCCATTTCCTGAATGCCCATTACAGAAATGACATTGGAGACAAATCACTGAAGGGGGCTTGCAAATAATGCCATCGCCAATAGTTGGGATCATTATGGGCTCTGCGTCTGACATCCCTATAGCAGAAAAAGGCACTTCCGTACTTGAAGAGCTCAATATCCCGTTTGAGGTCGCTATCGCATCAGCGCACCGTACACCGGACGATGTCGCAAAATACGCCAGGAACGCAAAAGCCCGCGGCATAGAGGTCATCATCGCGATAGCAGGGCTTTCTGCGGCACTTCCGGGAGTCGTCGCCGCCGCAACAACCCTGCCTGTCATCGGCGTCCCCGTCAAAGGAGGGGCGCTCGACGGACTCGACGCGCTCCTCTCCATAACACAGATGCCGCCAGGCGTTCCCGTCGCTTCAATGGGACTCAACGGCGCAAAAAATGCATGCCTTATGGCTGCGCGCATAATAGCGACACACGACACATATCTCTCAGAGAGGCTGGATGAGTGGATCATAAAAGCAGCACGGCAGGTAACGGACAGCAGGGCAAAACTTGATACACTGCCGGCCGCACCACCGGAAGCATACCGTTGATCCTCACGCTTACCATGCACCATTTACAGTCCGGCCGCATGTACTCCCTGCGGCCGGACCGGTCTTAGATACGCCAAGCCAAGTACCGCTAAACAGATCTGACTCGTGATCCTTTTCGCCATATAATATAAATCGTCGCTGCGGCCAAAAGAAGGAAAGCACTGAAGGCGAAAAAGCTCTTTTGCATTCCGAGCATCGATCCGAAAACTCCCCACATTATCGGTCCCAGAAAATACCCCATGCCCCAGAAAAGATAATAGGATCCTGAAATGGTCCCTTTAAGGCTGTCCGGAGCTTTTTCGTTGAGAAATGCCATGGAGGAGACGAAAAAGCCCCCCAGGGATCCCGCGGAGATGCCGAGCAGCAAAGTGGCAAAGAGCTTTCCTGTGTATGGGAAAAGCGCCCATGAGAGGGCGGAACAGGTAAGCCCCATTATCATGAAGATCTCCCTTCCATACCTGTCAGAGAGAGGACCGTAAAAAAACTGTGCGCCGGCTATGAAAAGGTAATATGCAGAAAAGAGGATGCCTATGTCCATCGCGCCGTACTGTCTGGCAGTTACAAGCCATCCGGGGGCTATGCTGAAGAGGAGCCCCTGACCGCAGCCGTAGAGGAAGATCCCAAGCAGCACTATCCTTACAGGGACATCGGAGAGAAGCTCGACGGCTTTTTTGATCTCAAAAGGATCCTTTTTGCTTCCAGGCTCAGCCCTCCTGTTCTTCTGGGTAAAGAAAACTATCAGGAAAGCCAGAAAACATAATGAACTGAAAAGGAGAAAGCCTCCCCTTTCCCCGAAAATGCCGGGCATGCTCGGGACAAGGAGCGGTCCGACTGAGAGCATGATATATGCTGCAGCTGTGTATATTCCTATCATTTTCCCCTTATGGTCCGGATATGCTATTGAGATTATCGCTGGCGCCGTTGCCCAGACAGGGATCTCCCCCGCTCCCTGGACTGCGCGCCCGATGAATATCGGCATGGGTGAGTCGGCAAAGTAATAAATAATGCCTGAGACTGTCGATAGCAAGTAGCCAAAGAGCAGAAAAGGCTTGAATCCGTAGCGGTCAGAGAGGTTTCCTAAAGGTACCTGAAGAAAGATGTAAGGAAGGGCGAAACTTGAAGCCAGAAGTCCGACAAGGGAGGCATCCCCCCCTGAAAGTGTTATCACTCTTGCCGGCAGCCCCGACGCGACTATGCCTACTCCCAGCATAGATATAGCTGCTGCGGAGGTAATGCCGATAAATATTTTCAAACGGCTTTCAGACAAATGCAACACCCCCACGTGTATACAAAAAATGATGTTTACAGAAAAGTTATACCACAAAAACCATAAGAAACTATAATCCCATTATTCATAGTTTTCATTTTTATCCATATAAATCAGCGAAAAAATTATCTGAAATTTATAATAATTAAAAACAAGGCTTTTTGTGGTATAATCATAACTGCCTTAAATATTTGGCAGTTTGTCTTTTCATCTTGGCAAAACATCAAATGCACCTTGGAAAGAATCCTTTACTAAAATACACGGGAGGTAGATATTATGTTGTGGAAATGTTCGGTATGCGGTTACATCCATGAAGGACCCGAAGCACCCGGAAAATGCCCCAAATGCGGAGCAGAAAAAGATAAGTTCACGGCTCTCACGGAAGAAGAAGCAAAGAAAGTCCTCATGTCAGTCAGAACAAACGACATCCACATGGAGATAGTAATGCTTGCCAACAAAGTTAAGAAGCTTGCAGAAGAGGGAATAGAGATCAACCTTGATCCTCCCTGTGTAGCGCTCTTCAAGCAGGCAGCAGAAGAAGCAACAGTGATCAAGCAGAGAAGCAAGACCGAGATCGCAAGCCATGTAAGCAAAGGCAAGTGGTAATATCCGTCTGACAACTGATAAAAAAATAGGGGCCCCCGACGGGAGTCCCTATTTTTTTATCAACAAGCACCTTCAGTCGATTTTGGAAGGATCAGAAGGTCTGCTGCGAATGTTGCTATATATCGATTTTATGTTCTGCCACTTGCCGTCGTAGAAATAATGGATCTTCTCAGTTATCCGTACCATACCTATTACATCCCGGTTTTCTCTCTTTACCCTTATCACTGTTAGGACTGTTAAGATTTGACTAATTTATAAAATATTTTTTTAATAAATTCGGTTGTTATGATATATATTGTAATTATTATAAACAAATACACATATACATTAGCTGACAGAGGTACAACTTCCAGCAACCCGGCAAGCGGCGTATATGGCAGTATAAGTGTTGCCGCTGCTACCACGATAGTGGCAATTGTCAGCTGCCTGCTGGGCCTGGATTTCATAAAAGGCCGCCTGCTTCTGATGACAAGTACAATAAGTGCTGCCGAAATTACAGATTCCGTGAACCAGCCTGTTCTGAACTGGACATCAGAGGCTTTTACGATATACATCAAAACTCCGAATGTAATATAATCAAAAATGGAGCTCACCAAACCAAAAATAAGCATAAACTTCCTGATAAACGTGATATCCCAGCGATGGGGCCTCTTGATGCTTTCGCTGTCTACACTGTCAGTAGCTATCGTCATTTCCGGAAAATCGGTCATCAGGTTTGTAAGCAGCACCTGCTTCGGCAGCAGTGGCAAAATGGGCATGATCATGGATGCACCTGCCATGCTGAACATATTACCAAAATTGGCGCTCGTAGCCATATAGACATATTTCATGGTATTGGCAAATGTCTTCCTGCCAATTATTACCCCCTCACGCAGAACATTAAGGTCCTTCTCGAGCAACACGATATCAGCCGCACCCTTCGCAACATCAACCGCGCTGTCGACAGAAATGCTCACATCGGCGTCATGAAGCGCGGATACATCGTTAATGCCATCGCCCATGTAGCCAACGACGTTGCCTGTCTTTTTCAGCGCTAAAATTATGCGCTCCTTCTGATTGGGCTCCACTTCGGCGAACACGCTGACCTTGTTGGCTTTGTGTATGAGGGCCATGTCGCTTGTTGCACTAAGCTCAGCACCTGTCATAATTTTTGCTCCCGGCAGCCCTATAAGTTTAATCATATTTTTTGCCACGTACTGATTATCACCGGTAATAATTTTAAGCGATATGCCGAGTTGCTTGAGAGCTTTTATCGTTTCCGATACACCCTGCTTTGGAGGGTCGTACAACGTGATAAATCCCAAAAATACCATATCTTTTTCCTGCGTCCGGTCAAAAGCCTGATCAACATCCTTTTCTTTATAGCAGAGGCCCAAGGTGCGGTAACCGGCATTGCTGTAATCCAGATATTTAGCATGCAGGTCATCCCTGAGACTTTCCAGATCAACGATGCTGCCATCTGCAGCTTCAGCCTTAGTGCAGACTTCTATTATCTTGTCAAACGCACCCTTGGTTATAATAATATTTTTATTTTCAATATCGCCCTCTTTATGCGAGACCATGATGCTGAGCCTCTTACGCATAAAATCATAGGGTTCCTCACCTGTCTTTGTAAAAGCCGTTATATCAGGAGCTTTGAAGTTTCTGATGGCAGCGTCGATAGGGTTGATAAACCCGGATTCAAAAAAAGCATTCAGGTAGGCATAAGTGAATACCCTGTCACTATGGGCACCTGAAAAATCAGCCGTCTCCTGCAGTTTAACAACACCTTCTGTCAAAGTGCCGGTCTTATCGGAGCACAGTACATTCATGCTTCCAAGATTTTCAATTGAGGACAGGCGTTTGACGATGACTTTCATCTCTGACATGACCTTGCTGCCGCGGGCGAGATTCACGCTTATTATCGCCGGAAGCAGCTGCGGAGTGAGGCCTACAGCCAAAGCAAGAGAAAACATAAAAGAGTCCAGTATCGGTTTTTTTAAGATTATATTCACAGCAAAAATGAAAAAACAAGCAACAATGTTATCAACATCAGAAAATGACCAAATTGCCTGATGCCGCGTTCAAATTCTGTCTCAGGAGGCCTTAGCTTCACCTGTTCAGATATGCCGCCAAACTGTGTCTTTTTTCCTGTCTGTATCACTACGGCCTTGCCCTGTCCGCTTATAACATGAGTCCCCATCCACAGGCAGTTGCTTCTTTTGCTGAGTACAGTCTCTACCGGCAATATTCCTGGTTCTTTTGGAACCGGATAGCTCTCCCCCGTCAATGCGGCTTCGTCTACAAACATCGAGACTGATTCACATATAAGGCAGTCTCCTGGAACCATGTCCCCGGCCTTCAGCATTATTATATCTCCGGGGACTATGGCCTCTACGCTTATCTCTTCTTCTTTTGAATCACGCAGTACGGTCGCTTTGATCTGCACCAATTCAAGCAGCTTTGCCATAGCAGTGCCGGCGCTGAATTCCTGCCAGAAACCCAGCAGACCGCTTATAAGAACTATAACTAAAATAATTGAAGCATCTACAGTATTGCCCATATAGACAGAAATTCCTGTCGCAGCCAATAAGATCAGAATTATAGGGCTTTTAAACTGAGATAGAAGCAGAGAAAGGGTGTTGGTGCTATGCTCGTTTTTAATAGTGTTCGCCCCGTAAACTGCCAGCCTTTTTTGCGCTTCAGCCGACGAGAGACCTTCCGTGCTGGTTTTTAGTTCCCTAAGGAGAACCGCTGCTTGTGTATTCCAAAAATTCTGATTATCGGACATCTTTTCTCACCTTTCCACCCCAATAAAACTTGACTAATAGCCTTTTTTTAAGATGTTGGTAGTTCGTAGTATATATCAAGAGGCCAGGTTTCTCACAAGTTATATTCAAAAAAAAATTATGCATGTCTTCCAATTCTGGCAAAAATACGGTTATATGTGTACAATTATAGAAATGGCAGTACCCGCATATCTCATATATGATAGCGTAATTGAACAGGAGGCGGTCTTTATGGCAGTACAGTCAGCGATAATGGTCCCGCATCCTCCGCTGATCATTCCGGAGGTAGGTAAGGGACAGGAGCGTGCAATACAGGATACCATCAACAGCTGCGGCAGGGCTGCAAGTATGCTCGTGGAGCTAGGGCCTGAGACAATTATAGTGATTTCCCCGCACAGCTTAATGTACTCAGATTATTTCCATATCTCGCCAGGTATATCTGCCAGAGGAAGTTTCGACAGCTTCGGTGCGGGAAGTGTGCGGTTTGAGGTGGACTACGATGCCAAGTTTGCAGCCGAGCTCAGCCGGCAGGCAGAACTGAGCGGATTATCGGCGGGCACTCTCGGTGAGCGGGATAAAAAGCTGGATCACGGGACAATGGTACCCCTGTATTTTATACAACAGGCGTATGGCGGCAGCATCAAATGCAGGATCCTGCGCATAGGTCTGTCGGGACAGCCTTTGTCAGAACACTACAGGCTAGGAATGCTTATACAGAAAACGGCGGAACTGCTTGACCGCAAGGTAGGGATAGTAGCCAGCGGAGATCTGTCACACGTACTCAAAGAAGACGGACCTTACGGCTATCGCGAAGAGGGTCCTGTTTATGACAGACGCATCATGGATGTTATGAGCCGGGCGGCTTTTGGAGAACTGTTTGATTTTTCGGAGTCATTCTGCAAAAAAGCCGGCGAATGCGGACACAGGTCATTTATGATAATGGCCGGATGCTTCGACGGTGTGTCTGTCCGTGCAGAGAAACTCTCATATGAGGGACCGTTCGGGGTGGGATACGGAGTATGTGTCTTCTTGCCTGAAAAACCGGACGCAAACAGAAAGTTTCTTGACCTGTACCTCAAAAAACAAAAGCAAGATATAAAAGCGGGGAAAGGATCTGAAGATCCATACGTACACCTTGCACGGAAAGCTGTGGAATCCTATATACTGCATGGCAAAATTATAGATGTCCCTGACGACCTGCCGGATGAATTACTTGCGAAACGTGCGGGAACCTTTGTCTCCCTGAAAAAGAATGGACAGCTTCGCGGCTGCATCGGCACAATAGCACCGACAACAAACTGTATTGCTGAGGAGATCATCAGGAATGCGATAAGTGCATCCACCCAGGATCCGCGCTTTGATCCTGTCTCCCCCGCCGAGTTGGATGAACTTGTCTACAGCGTTGACGTGCTGGGACAGCCGGAGGATATAGATTCCCCGAAACAGCTTGACGTGAAGAGATACGGAGTAATAGTCTCAAGCGGACACAAGCGCGGTTTGCTGCTGCCAGATCTTGACGGTGTGGATACGGTTGAAGAACAAATTTCCATAGCAAAACAGAAGGCAGGCATCCGTGACGGAGAGGATGTCCGGCTGCAACGTTTTGAAGTGGTACGGCATTATTAAAATGAGATGCCCTGTATGTATACACCACTGCAGCCTGAAGGAAGGCCAGACCGGTTTCTGCAGAGCAAGAAAAAATGAAAACGGCAGAAGCGTCTCCATAAATTATGGCAGGCTGACCTCAATAGCACTGGATCCGATCGAGAAAAAACCGCTTGCAAAGTTTTATCCCGGCAGCATGATTCTGTCCGTCGGCAGCTTCGGCTGCAATATGAACTGCCCCTTCTGCCAGAACTACTCAATCTCGATGGCCTCGGAAAAACAGGTGCAGACAAAATATGTGTCTCCTGGCGTGCTTGCTGAGCAGGCAGAAGTGTTAAAACCTGATGGCAATATTGGTGTGGCCTTCACCTATAACGAACCGATGATAGGCTATGAGTATGTCCGTGACACAGCCATCGAGGTAAGAAAGCGTGGCATGAAAAACGTGGCGGTGACCAATGGTTGTGTAATGCCGGAGGTCCTGGAGGAAGTCCTGCCATGGATAGATGCTTACAATATTGATTTAAAAGGCATTACCGAAGAGTATTACCGCAAGCTTGGTGGCGATCTTGCCGCTGTGAAGGAGTTTATTGTTACAGCTGCAAAGCATGCTCATGTCGAGATAACGACGTTGATCGTACCATGCGAGAACGATTCTGCGGATGAAATGAACGAGCTTTCAGCCTGGATTGCCGGCGTGGACAGGTCTATTCCTCTGCATATAACAAGATTTTTCCCGTGCAGAAATATGCTGGACAGGGGTCCCACAGATATTCAGGTCCTCCGTGAACTTTATGTAACAGCAAAGAGAAACCTAGATACAGTACTGCTTGGAAATGTATAGGAAATAAATTCTGCATCCGGACTATTTACAGGGAGGTAAGCGTCAAACCATCCACGAGTTCTCTACAGGGATCCACATCAGGTCCATCTCTTCAAGTACGCACCAGAGTGTCTTTATGGCTCTTTTGAGAACAGATGTATATGCTTTGTCAAAAGCGAGAAGCCCTTTTCCTTCAGGACATTGCCTGCGGACCGCGCTTCGAGGAGTCCTTTTTCAGAAAGCGGAACGTCTGTCCATCCCGTGGACCGGTTCTCTTTGTTCCATTCACTTTCCCCGTGTCTGAGCAATACTATCCTCTATATCCAAGATGCCTCCTATTAAGGGTTATCCTTATTATTATTTTCTCCGCTCACAGTGACCTTGTCTCCGTCATTAAGGGTGCTTCCGCCGAAGATTATAACCCTGTCGCCCGGCTTTAGTCCCTCTGTGATGTGGATCAGGGGTCCCTGCCTTGTGCCTGTTGAAACGACACGGAGTTTCGCAGTTCCTTCCTCTTCAAGCAATACATAATATCCCGTCTCACTTTCATGGAGAGCGTTTTCCGGTATGAGCACCGCATTTTTGATCTCTCTTTCCACTATAGAAGCCTGTCCGAACATCCCCGGCCTCAGCTGTCCGCCTGTCTCTCTGTTGTCCAGTTCGATATCTACATTGCTGGTCCTGGTTGAGGGGTCTACATACTGGTCCACCCTTGTCACTTTTCCAACAAACTCTTTATCCGGAAGAGCGTCGAATTTAAGAAATACAGGCATGCCGCTTTTTACAACAAAAATTTTTGACTCAGGCACTTTCAGTGTGGCTTTTAACCTGCTCAGATCGGCAATATCCATTATCGGCGAATTAGGGGATATCATTGCGCCTGTAGTAAGTGAAAAATCATTAAGCACTGTGCCGTCTATAGGAGCGACTATGATATAGTCCGCTTTTGCCGAACTTACCCGCTCCAGCTCCGCGGCAGTCTGCCTTTCCTTTGCGATCGCCGCGTTGTAGGAAGCCCTGGCGCTTGAGTAAGCTGTCTCTACGGAATCATACTGCTGCTGGGTACTGAATCCTTCCTTGACGAGCCTCTCGTACCTGTCAAGGGTCGTCTTTGCGTTCATCATCTCAGCTTTTGCTCTTTCGGTGTCGGCTTTTGCCGATGCCGCCTGGGCACGTACTGATCCTATCAGGGCGTCCTGCTGGTCGTGTTCGAGGGTAGCTATTATCTGCCCCTTACTGACCCGGTCCCCCTGCCTTACGTGGAGTTTCTCGAGTCTTCCTGTCACCCTCGGAAGCAGTTCTACCCTGTCAACCGCATCTATGGAGGTGTTCTGTACTATGTTCTCCCTGACGGTCTTGTCTGCTTTGACCGTTTCTATCTTCACAGCCGCCGCCTGCTTGCCGTTCCCGTTTGAGGACTGTGAGAAGAGAGCTTCTCTCCTGCTGAATATCCCTATTGCCGCCAGCAGTATGACTGCCGCAGCGACTATGATCATCAGCCTCTTTTTGTCTGATATCCTCTTTGAATAAGTGCCATAGTTGTTTTTGTCAGTCATGGTCATTTTCTCTCCCCGGTCCATTCTATGACGGTACCTTCAGTAACTTTTAATGCAACTATTGCAAGAAGGTGGTTGTACTGCGAACGTGCATGATCAAGCCTTGCAGAGGTCAGCGAAGTTTGGGCATTCAGCAGGTCCAGCTGGGGTGTTACCCCTTCACGGAAGCCGACTTCAGCAAGCCGGAGGGATTCCTTTGCCAGCTCAAGGGCCTTCTCCGAAGCCTTCAGATGGTTCAGGGTGCTCTCGATCTCTGTCCATGCAGTTTCAACCTCTGATTTTATATCCAGTTCCTTCTGTTCGAGTGCTATCTTGTCCTGTTCGAGTACAGCTCCCGCCCTTATTGCATTTCCACGGGCGGTGTTTCTGTCAAAGATGGGAACTGTGACGGACAGTTCCGCCATCCACGTGTCGTCGCCTCTGTCATCCTTGAGATATGGGTTTAAATATCCTGCGGATGCTCCAAATGTTATTTGGGGCCTTGTACCGCTTTTTTCGATCAATATCTGGTTTTTCTGGTATCCAAGCTGCTCCTCAAGTTTTTTAAGGTCAGCTCTGTTTGCCTGTGCCATCTCAAGTGATGTCTGCCTGGAGCCCTCCGCTTCAGGAACGCTGAGCTCGCCTGTCACCTGACGCCTTTTCTCGGGAGGGATGCCCATGTAGTTCATTAATGATATGTGAGCTGACTCATAAAGCCCCTTCGCAGTGCTCAGGTTAGCCGTGTTGGTCGCAAGCAGCTGTTCTGCCCTTATCACCTCGAGGCTGTTTGCCAGTCCGAGTTCCCTCATCTTACTGACCTCTTTGAGGTGCTGCTCGGATGTATTCATAGCAGACTCCTCCGCCTTTATCCTTTCACGCTGGAGAAGCACATTGTAAAACCTTGCATAGATCTCTCCGACAGCGCTGTTTTCTCCGTTTGCTATTATCATCCCTGCGATATTATTCACCTGTTTTGACTGGCTTCTTATCGCGGAATTTTTGCCTCCGGAGTAAACGACCTGTTCGAGGGTAGCCCTCGCGCCTTTGTTGTCGTTTCTCTCCCCGTCATTTGTAGTGCTCTCCTTCTGCCTGTCCAGATATGCGTTTGCAGAAAGGCTTGGAAGGAGTGTTCCGTCAGCCTGGATCTGGAAGGCGTATGCCTTTATCGTCTCCTGCCTCAAAGATTTCAGACCGGAATTATTTGCCAGTGTCAGTTCGATAGCCTCATATATGTCGACGGCATCGGCCTCTGCACTTCTTCCTGAAGCTGTAAGGAACAGGGCGAGAGCTATGCTGAAAAGGATCATTTTCTTTTTTGTCATGTTATGTTTGTCACGCTCCTCTATTTGGAGTTAAGCGCCCTTGACTGAGCAGTTCTGTTGAAGCGTCTGTAAGCGCGGTATCTGTTTATTGCTGCGCTTGCCTTGTCTTTTATGTCGTCGAGCAGGAGGTATACAACAGGGATAACGATGAGTGTCAGCATGGTCGAGGTGAAAAGGCCCCCGATAACTGCTACCGACATAGGCTGCCGCGTCTCTCCTCCCTCGCTGAGAGCCAGTGCGACAGGCAAGGAACCGAACATTGTTGAAACGGTGGTCATCAGGATAGCCCTCAGACGGAGCGGTCCCGCTTCCAGCACTGCTTCTATCTTATTCATTCCTTTTGCCCTCAGCTGATTAATAAAATCGACCAGCAGTATTGCGTTATTAACTACGACTCCAACAAGCAGGATTATACCCATGAAGCTCATTACGCTTATCCTGAGCCCCGCCAGTGCCAGGAGTCCGAAGGACCCCGCAGTCATCAGGGGAAGAGAGAACATAACTGTGAATGGATGGATAAAAGATTCGAACTGTATGGCCATTACCATGTAGACAAGTATTATGGCAAAGACGAGGGCAATGGACATATAGTAGAAGCTTTCCTTCATGTTTTCTGAATCCCCTGCGGGTGTGATGGTAAATGTCCCGTCCTGAGGGGCGTACTTCCTGAACATTTCCTCCATGATCAGGATGCCCTCGCCTGGAGAGACGCCTTCGACATTGGCTCCGAGCTGGAGCGACCTCTGTCTGTTGTAGCGTTTTATTACGTTCGGCGACATACCTATAGAGCTTGATAAAAGCCCTTCTGCCCTTATCAGCTGCCCGTCGTTTGTCCTGACGAGCGTGTTTTTCAGTTTTTCAGGATCGTCCCTTCCGCTTCCTTCAGCCCGGACTCTTATGTCATACCTGTACCCGTCCTGGTTGAAAGAACCTGCATCGTCTCCCCCGAACCAGGTGAGAAGCTCATCGGAGAGATCCCTTATGTTGATGTTGAGGTCATCTGCGAGTGCGCGGTTCAGTGACAGGTTTATCCTTGGCTTGTTCATCTGAAGGTCTGTCGTTATGTCAACAAGTCCTCTTGCATTTTCTGCCAGGTCTTTTTTTATAAGTTCACCGATCTCCGCCAGGGCCTCGCTTGTTGGTCCCTGGATGACTAGGGTTATGTCTGATCCGCCCCATGTCCCCATTTTTATGTCGACATCCCGGAATACAGAGAGCTTACCGCGCAGCTGTTTCATCACCACGCTCGCAGCAGGCCTGCTGCCCCTGTCTATGAGTTCCATGTTTATGGAGGCTTTGTAGACCTCTTCGCCTCCGCCGCTGCCCACTATCCCGTAAGTGTAAGCGACTCTCTCGTCAGCCTGTATCATGTCGACCATGTCTTTTACGACGCTTTCGGTCATTTCAAGGGATGAATCAGCCGGCAGCTCTATCTGGACCCTCAGCCGTCCCTGGTCTTCGCTTGGGAAAAATTCAGTTCCGAGGGTCAATGCGAATCCTATACCGAGGAGGAAAAGGGCAAGGGCTCCGATAAGCACTGATTTACGGTGAGTCACTGCATATTTTAATACTCCGCTGTATTTATCCTCTATCCATACAAATGGTTTTTCCAGTTTTTTCTGCACAGGACCTTCTATTTTTTTTCCGAGGATCCTTGAGCAGAGATACGGGGTAAGAGTGAGCGATATTATCAGTGATATGGTTATAGTCGTAGCGACAGTAACGCCGAAAGAGTTGAAAAAACGTCCCATTATGCCGCCCATGAAGGCTACGGGGACGAATACTGCAAGAGTTGTAGCTGCTCCTGCCAGTACTGCGAAAGCGACCTCTCCTCCTCCGTCCTGCGCCGCTCTGTATGGAGTCTTGCCCATGTCACGGTGCCTCGTTATGTTTTCCATTACGACAGTGGTAGCGTCAACGACCATTCCAACCGACAGAGAAAGTCCCATCATGGACATGTTGTTAATTGTTATTCCCATCCAGTAAAGGACCGAAAGGCTTCCCAGAAGACAGACGGGAATGGTGATGACAGCAACTATCGTTGCCCTTATCGTTTTAAGGAAGATGAACATTATCATGGATGTGAGCATTATCGAGGCCAATATGTCCCAGAAGACCCCGTTCATCGAACGCATGATGAATTTAGCGTTGTCCTGCATGACTGCAAGGCTGGTCCCCGGCGGAGCGGTCTGGTTGAGCTCCTTTATCCTCTCGTTGACCATGCGTGAGAGAAGGACCTCGTTTGCTCCCTTCTGCTTGCGGATCTGGACCATTACAGTAGGCCTGCCCTCATAAATGGCGCCGCTCCGTTTGTCCTCAAGGCCATCTTCGATCCTTGCAACGTCCCTGAGCCTTATGACCGCACCGTTCCTTACAGCGATCGGAAGGTATTCAAGTTCAGCGACAGAGGAATACTCCCCTTCAAGCCTGATCCCGTATTCTTTGGTAGCTGTCTCTATTCGTCCGGCCGGAAGCTCAACATGTTTTGTGTAGATCGCCGATTTTATCTCTTTTGCCGTTATGTTGTAGGCTTCCAGGCTGTCAGTATTTATCCATATCCTTATCTCCCTGTCACGGAAGCCGGCAAGCTGGACTCCGCCGACGCCCTTGACAGTCTGCAGGCGTTCCGTGACGACTTTGTCAACGTACCTGGCAAGCGTTTTCATGTCAGTCCTGCCGTCGTTTTTGACTGCAACATTCATGATCGGTCTGTCAGCCGGATCGTATTTATCGACCTGAGGGGTATCCGCGTCATCAGGAAGACGTCCGGCCGCCATGCTGACTTTACCCCGGACATCAGCGGCCGCGTCATCCACGTCCCTGTCCAGGTCGAACTCGATGACGATTATCGAACGGCCTTCGTAGCTGCTTGAGCTGAGGCTTTTGATGCCCTCTATCGTGTTTATCCTTGCCTCAAGCACGTCTGTAACATCGTTGTCGATAATTGCCGGGCTAGCGCCCTCCATTATCGTTCTCACCACAACGATGGGGAATTCGACGTTTGGCATTCGCTCTACGCCCATATTCATGTATGAATAGGACCCGAATATGATCAGAGCTATTGTGCAGATAAGGACCGTAACCGGTCTTCGTAGAGAGACTTCAATAATTTTCATATATATTTCATCCTTATGTTAAGTTTTGATCATGCCGAACATCGATACTATAACCCTAAATTGTGTATTTTTTGTGTTATGCGTAAGATACAGCTCAATTTTATAATAACTCACTCAACTTTCCCAGTACAAAAACATAGTTTGAACCTTGCTACGAAAATAAAACGCAGCCCCGCGCCGCCTTTATTTCCATTCCCGGCTGTGATGGCATTTCATGAGGCGTTGAAAAATCCATATAGGTCACGCACATAATAGCAATTGACACCTCAGGTAGCCTGGCAAAGCATTCAGGAATGATTCTGTTATCTTCTCCTGCTACTTGTTTTTAATGGATTTTGTTTCTTTTAGCATTTAAATAAGTCTTGCAAGGAGAAGCAACAATGCTTCAGAGAATCTTATGTCCTCAAGTTCCTGACAGTAACGATAGAATAATTCTCCTATTGTCCTGTCATCACACTGGTTTCTTGCTTCTATGGTAAGCGTCAAACTATCCGTACCTGTCCCAAATAACATCAAACGTCTAAACTCCCCCGTAACTTAACAGCAAGGGGGAGTTTTCATGTTCGATCACAGCGGCAAACAGATTTATCTGATCTGCGGTCCTACGGATATGCGCAAGGGAAGAGACGGCCTGTCCGCTATTGTAAATCTTCAGCATGTTTGCGATTCTTATGAGTCCGCCATGTTCATCTTCTGCAGCCGCACTCAAACAAAAAATCCAGATAGATATAACAGCTATGCAGTTCTTGCGTGTATGTGCTATAAATATCGTAAATTACCCCTTGCACAAAACAGCTGTTTTATTTATCGTTGACAAGTGTTTGTCTGTGTGTAAAATGACCATCATTTTTTGAAAGATGTGAGGAGGCTCACCATGTCCCTTTTAGAAGATAAAAAACTTACAGTTACAAAACTCCGCCGCTGTGCTGATATCGATGCTCTTGGTTTTAAGACGACCAAAGGGCTTGATAAACTTGAAGGCTTGATAGGACAGGAGCGTGCAGTCCATGCAATGAACTTTGGCCTTTCAGTACAGAGCAAAGGCTACAATATCTTTGTGGTAGGAGAGCCCGGAAGCGGGCGGACATCCTACGCAATGGAGGAGCTTAAACGTTGTGCCGTTTCGATGCCTGCGCCCGATGACTGGGTATATGTCTATAATTTTGACGAGTCCGGCATCCCTCTTGCAATAAACCTTCCAGCCGGCAAAGGCAAAGACCTTGCCAAGGATGCGGAGACAGTTATAGAAGATCTGCAGTCGGCGTTGGCGAAGGCGTTTGACAACAACGAGTTTGAGGACAATAAAGCTCAGCTTGTCAAAGTGTTTCAGGAAGAGGTCAACCGTCTCATGGAAGAACTGCGTAAATGGGCCGAATCCAGGAAATTTGCCATCAAGCGTACGCCACAGGGTTTTGTAAATTTACCTTTGATCTTTGCACCACCCGTAAAAAACGAGGAAGAATCCTCGGCGGAGACTAAACAGCAGGCAGATGCTCCGGATGCAAAGCCAGCGGAACCAGTACTACGGGAGATGCAGCAAGAGGAATTTGAAAAACTCTCCGTAGAGGAACAGGAAGTGCTTCAGAAGGCCTCCGAAGAAATATCTCAGAAGACATTGGAGACTTTGCGTATGATACGTGAGCGAGAGAAAGACCTTAAAGAAAAAATAAGCGAGTTGGAAGGACAGATATGCCGTAACGCTATAGAACCGATAATCTCCGAGTTCAGGGCAAAGTTTATGCCTAACAAGAAATTAGGGGCATGGATCGACGATCTAACTGAGGATATTGTGGCGAACTTCAGCATGTTCCTTGCTGCTGCACGCGATGAGTCCGCAGAGGTGGACTTCTCTCGCTATGAGGTCAATGCGTTCGTATGCAACAATCCGAATGACGGCGCACCCGTCATACGTGAGATGAACCCTATCTACTATAACCTGGTGGGTAAAGTCGAATATGAAAGTCGACAAGGCAACCTTTACACTGACTTTCGCAGGATCACTCCCGGAGCTATGCACAGGGCAAACGGCGGATTCCTGCTTCTGGAAGCAGAAGAACTGCTTCGTCAGTTCATGTCGTGGGATGCGCTGAAACGTGTACTTCGCTGCAGGGAACTGACTATAGAAAATCTCGGAGAGCAGCTGGGATATGTTCCCGTATCTTCTCTTCGGCCTGAGGCCATCCCGATAGATATGAAGGTTGTAGTTGTCGGGACGCCATACCTTTATTACTTGCTTAATATATATGACCCTGAGTTCCAGAAAATATTCAAAATTAAGGCTGATTTTGATACTGATATGCTGAGAACGCCGGAGGCAGAGAAGCAGGTCGCACAGTTTATTGCTGGATTTGTTGTTCATGAGGGGAAACTTAACTTTACTGCTGCTGCGGTGGCTGAGATTATTGAGTGGGCTTCGCGCCTTGTCGAAAACCAGAACAGGATGTGCACGCAGTTCAATAAAATAGGAGAAATACTTGTAGAAGCTACTGCCTGGGCTAAGACCGAGGGCAAAAAACTTGTCGGCGCCAATCATGTTATAAAGGCAATAGACGAGAAGGTATTCCGCTCAAATATGCTTGAGGAAAAGGTTCTTGATGAATACAGAGATGGCGTAATAAGGATAGACACAAAAGGTTCAGTCATCGGACAGATAAACGGTCTCACTGTTGCGCAGCTTGTCGATCACAGTTTTGGTGCCCCAGTGAGGATTACAGCCAACGTATTCATGGGTAAGGAAGGCATAGTCAACATAGAGCGTGAAGTCAGCATGACCGGCCCGATACATAATAAAGGGCTTCTCATACTTTCCAGCTACCTCGGGCGTACCTATGCACAGGACTACCCGCTTTCAATATCTGCGAGTATTACTTTTGAGCAGACGTACGGCGGAGTAGAGGGAGACAGCGCCTCTTCAACAGAACTCTACTGCATGCTGTCGGCTCTTTCCGGAGTGCCACTCAAGCAGAACATAGCAGTCACAGGTTCCGTCGACCAGTTTGGAAACATCCAGCCTATTGGCGGTGTCAACGAAAAGATAGAAGGTTTCTTCCGTTACTGCAAGGTCTTCGGGCTTACCGGTGAGCAGGGGGTTATGATCCCACACCAGAATGAACAGCATCTCATGCTCAGCCATGAGGTTATCGAAGCCGTTAAAAAAGGTAAATTCAGTATATGGAGTGTTGCAACCATAAATGAAGGCATTGAGATCCTTACAGGTGTCAAGGCAGGCGAGCCGGACGCAAAGGGAGATTATCCTGCGGACAGTATCCACGGCAGGGTGAGATCGTGTCTGGAAAGCTGGATAGAGCGTTCTTACAGACACAAGAAGAAAATGCAGGATATTGTTGACCCGCCCAATAAAAAGGGCAAAGATAGGAAAAAAATAAAAATCTACCCCGAGACGGAGCAGTGAAGAAACAGCTGCACATAAAAGATATACTTGACGCGTTGGAGCGCACATGGGGCAACGAGAAGGCCCCATCTCCGGAGTTGCGCCACGAAGAACCGCTTGACGGACTTATGCTCACCTTGCTGTCTCAGAACACCAACGATAAGAACCGTGATAAGGCATTTGAACGACTCAAGGCAGAATATCCTACTTGGGAGAAGGTGGCGGCCGCTACGGTCGAGAACATAGCGGATGTGATACGCACAGCTGGTCTTGGGGATACAAAGGCAAAACATATGAAATTGATACTTGAGATTCTCAATGAAAAATTCGGCAGCTATTCAATAAAAAAACTTGCCGGGTGGGATGCTGTGGAAGCCAGAGAGTTTCTCGTTTCGCTTCCAGGTGTTGGCTTAAAGACCGCAGCGTGTGTGCTGGTTTTTGACCTCGACATGCCTGCATTCCCAGTTGATACACATGTGGCCAGGATAAGCCGCAGGCTTGGGTGGGTACCGGAAAAAATGCCGCCGGACAAGATACAGGAATACCTTGAGGGGGTCCTTCCTCCGTCGCGTTTCCGCGGGGCGCACCTCAATATCATCAGGCATGGCAGGGAAATATGCCATGCGAGAAAACCCGTTTGCAGGGAATGTTCGATAAGCAAATGGTGCAACTTTTTAAAAGGCCTTGACGGATAGCCTGTTGTTGCTATAATACCTTCTGTTGGCCGGGATGGCGGAACGGTAGACGCACGGGACTTAAAATCCTGCGAACGCAAGTTCGTGCGGGTTCGAATCCCGCTCTCGGCACCAGCACCTTAACATTTGGCATCGCGGGGTGGAGCAGCACGGCAGCTCGTCGGGCTCATAACCCGAAGGTCGC
>JAJFTP010000002.1 GCA_021372895.1 Synergistaceae bacterium | reverse complement strand
TCCGTGCGAGGGAAGTGCTCTCCCGCTGAGCTACAGCCCCATACCACAAATCACGCAGGTAATTCTATCACGTCAAAGTCTCTTGTCAACATCCTAAGACCACGCCCATTGGATATATAATAAGTCCAACCGGTTTTCCGGTATATTGCTGCGGCGGTGATGTGATGTCCTTCGGTCCCGAACTTGTCTGGCTGTGCAGCCGGAATTTTGAACGTTTTATAATGAAGAGAGTCCAGAAGGTGGATGGCGGAGACAGCTGGATCACACTGACGCTATCCGGCGGGGTCGTCCTGCTGCTCTCATGGGGGACGCAGAACTGCGGCGCCGCGTGCATCACAGAGAAAGAGAAAAAGGCGCTGCTTTCAATGTCCCGGCAGATCCCCCCGATCACAAACGCGCTCAGGAGCAGTATCGCGGGCTGTGAGTTCATAGGGGCAGAACAGCTGCGGCGCGACAGGATAATCAGGTTTTCGTTCAGGAAAACAGTGGGGGCCGGATTTACTGCGGTCCGCTGCTTGACACTTGAGGCAATGGAACGCTACAGCAATCTGATACTCACCGATGAAACGGGCAACATCCTTGAGACGGCGAAACACGTACATCCTTCGGAGAACAGGTTCCGCTCAATACTGCCGAACCAGCCCTATGTGCCGCCCCCTGTTTTTGACGGGATCTCCCTTGAGGATTGGCTTGCCGCTCCTTCTTTGGAAAAGCTGAAAGAAATAGCCGGTTTCGGCAGGACGCTGCTTAATGCGCTTTATGATGCCGGCGCCGGTACGGCAGAAAAATATCTCGGAAATTTTTACGGCAAGACTGTCCTGGAAGGCATGGTCCCCCAGATGCTGGGCAAATATATAACTATGTTCCCCGTGCTTCTTGACGGGGCGGTGTTTCTTGAAAATATGTCCGTGGAAGACATTTGGCGCACCATTACGCTTTCCCCTCTGCTTGATACATCTACCGCCCTGCGCAGAAAAAAAATCTGTGACCGTCTGGCACACGAAATTATCAGGCGCGAGCGTCAGATCTGCGATATAAACAGGCTGCTGCACGAAGAGGATCCCGATAAATACAGGCATTACGGAGAGCTTATAGTCTCAAATCTCTGGCAGATAAAATCAGGAACGGCAGAGGCAGAGATTTCTTACTGGGACAAAGACGGAAACCAGAAAAAAACGACTGTCCCTTTGGATCCCGCCATAATGCCGGCCCAGAACGCGGCTGCATTCTTTGCAAAATACAGGAAAATAACGGCGGCACAGGAACGCGCGGCAAAACTTCTGGGCAAGGTGAACCAGGAGCTTAACGACCTGAACGAACAGGTCTCGATAGTGTCGCGCATAGAAGATGGCGAATCGCTCTCCCTTATTGAATCGGAGATGGGGATCGCACCAAAACGGCATCAACCGGGAAACGGGAAAAAGAAGGAGGCTCCCTTGCCCCCGCATCGGCGTTTTGATCTTGGCTTTGCGATCGTTTTTGCCGGCCTTTCGTCAAAGGGCAACAGGTATGTGACCTTTCGTCTTGCCGCATCCGATGACCTATGGTTTCATGTCCATGGGGTCCCGGGCTCGCATGTGATATTGAGATACACCTCCGCTCCGACCGCGGAAGAGGAGGAAGATGCGATAATGTTCTGCTCATCCCTGGCGGCGTACTTCAGCAAAGGCAGGGGGAACGCGGGGCAGCGCGTGGACTATACGTTAAGAAAGCATGTGAGCCCGATAAGAGGCGGAGAGGCCAACGTGACGTACAGGGAGTTCAAGTCCGTCACGGCGGATACGGATCACTGGAAAAAGCGGATAAGCGGATAAGCGGATAAGCTGCGGCGGCCATGTCGGGCCACATGTTGCGTCAAAAGAAAAGGTACTTGAGAAGTGACCATTGACATCATCATGTCTTGAGTGATATTATTCCTTGCGTTGCGGGCGGAAATAGCTCAGCTGGTAGAGCGATGGCCTTCCAAGCCGTAGGTCGCGGGTTCGAGTCCCGTTTTCCGCTCCATTTTTTGCTTGACGTAAACGTGATTCCCGCTGAAAATGTGTTCAGCGGGAATTTTTTACTGATGAAACGGTGGATCTTATGAAAGAAATTTTCTATTTTAAAAAAAAGCTTGTTGAAACAGGCAAACGACAGGGCTGGTGGGATTCCGCAGGCCTTGTGGCCGCGCTTTCCGGCGGCGGGGATTCGGTCGCCCTGCTTTGGCTTCTGCATAAGTTTTATCCCGGGCGCATCGTAGCGGCGCATCTTGACCACTGTACCCGCGATGGCGCTTCACATGAGGATGCCGCGTTTGCCCTTGAACTCTGCCGCGGGTGGGGCATAGAGTGCCGGGTAAAGACCGTTGAAGTCTCCGCAGGCCGCCTGACCGGCGAGTCTTTCGAAATGGCGGGGCGCCGTGTGCGTTATGAGCATTTCAACGAGACCGCAGAGGCTGAAGGTCTGCCGTTTATCGCTGTCGGGCACTCTGCGGATGACCTTATAGAGACACAGCTTATGAATCTTTTCCGCGGAACGGGGCTTGCCGGCCTCCGCGGCATTCCTGAGGTCCGTGGCAATATAGTGCGCCCTATAATCGGTTTCAGGCGCGAGGAACTTCGCTCGCTGCTGCGCGGCAACGGTATACCGTGGCGCGAGGATGCAAGCAACGCAGACAGGACTTATACGAGAAACAGGGTGCGCGAAGAACTTATCCCCTGGATCAAAAACAACCTGAATCCAAACTTCGAGTCCTCTATGACAGGGCTTGCCAGACAGATAGAGGCCGAGCTCGCAGAGCGCGATGCGGTCACAGCGCGCAATCTTGAGAGGGCAGTCTTTGATATGCCGCCCGCGCTTGTCTGCTGGAAACCCTCCGTGCTTAAAGAAATCTCTGATACAGGGCTTGCCGATATGCTGCGAGCCCAGGGGGCGCAGCTGGATCTGCCGATCCTTTCAAGGGACAGGACGCTTAAGCTCGCCGCCCTTGTAAGAAAAGGCGGCTGTTGGCGGTTCCAGTGGGCGCGTGATATTGAGGTCTGCTATTCGGACAGAGGGATCGGATGGCTCCATCGCAAAGACGTCATAAAAGGCGTGCTGAAAAATGCGGGAAAACAAGGATTGCCATGGTGGTCAGGATAGCATTTGTTATGTTATGATGTATGCTGTTTTTGTGAACGGATCCTGTTCATAGGAGTTGTTGTATGTTGGGCTATAAAATAGGTGAAATTTTGATTTCTGAGAAGGAACTGCATGACAAAGTCGCCGAGCTTGGCGACAGGATACGCCGCGATTATGCCGGCAAAGAGCTTACCTGTGTCTGTGTGCTCAAAGGGGCTGTGGTATTTCTTGCGGACCTCGTCAGACATATCGGGCCTGAGGTCGATGTGCGGATAGATTTCCTTGCCATCTCTTCCTACGGAGCGTCCACTAAGAGCAGCGGTATAGTTCAGATCCAGAAGGACCTGAGTTCTGATATTAACGGCAAACATGTTTTGATAGTTGAAGATATACTTGATACCGGGCTCTCTCTCTCTTACATCAGAACGCTCATGAAAGAGCGGAGGCCGGAAAGCCTTGCTGTTTGCGTGCTTCTTGACAAGCCCGAACGCCGCAGGCAGCCTGTTGACGCCGAATATATCGGTTTTTCTATCCCGGATGAGTTTGTTGTAGGTTACGGACTTGACTATGCGGGCAAGTTCCGCCATCTCCCCGCAGTGCATATCGCCGAGCCGGAATAATGTGGTTCGATAACATAAAAGGCCATGAAAGTGAGGTAATACCGATTTGAATAAAAGGTCGAAAAACGTAGGCATGTACATTGTCCTGATCGTGCTTGTCGTGAGTCTTGTAAATGTATTCCTGACACCGGACACGAAAAAACAGGGATCTGAGGTGCTTCCATACAGCCAGCTGCTTACCGAAGCCAATGCGGGCAATGTCTCAAAGGTCATGATCGACCATGAACAGATCAAAGGTACTCTTAAATCCGGCAAGGAGTTCACGACATATATCATTGATGCGTCAACTTTGCCGGAAGTGCTCGCCAACAAAGGAGTCGAGGTCGAGGTCGTTCCTCCGCCAAAGAACTCTTGGGTGACGGCGCTCCTGACGTCTCTGCTTCCGACGCTGCTGCTTATCGGGGTGTGGATATACTTCATGTACAACATGCAGGGCGGCGGGAACAAGGTGATGAGCTTTGGAAAGAGCAAGGCTAAGATGTTCATGGATAACAGGCCCAAGGTCACCTTTGCAGATGTGGCCGGCTGCGACGAGTCAAAAGAGGAGCTCTCGGAGGTCGTTCAGTTCCTTAAAGAGCCGGACAAGTTTACGAAGCTCGGGGCCAGGGTCCCGCGAGGAGTGCTTCTTCTCGGCGCTCCAGGCACGGGTAAGACGCTTCTTTCGCGTGCCGTCGCCGGAGAGGCGGATGTTCCGTTCTTCAGCATCAGCGGTTCCGACTTCGTCGAGATGTTTGTCGGTGTCGGAGCGGCACGGGTCAGAGATCTCTTTGAGCAGGCGCGCAAATTCCAGCCCTGCATAATTTTCATAGACGAAATCGACGCAGTCGGACGCCATCGCGGCGCAGGCCTTGGCGGCGGACACGACGAACGTGAACAGACGCTGAACCAGCTTCTCGTAGAGATGGATGGATTTGATACAGGAGCGGGTGTGATACTTATCGCAGCGACCAACAGGCCTGATATCCTTGACCCTGCGCTTCTGCGCCCCGGGCGGTTCGACAGGCAGATAGTGGTAGACAGGCCGGACGTAAACGGCAGGCGTGACATACTCAAAGTCCATTTAAAGGATAAAAAGGTCGC
Organism: Synergistaceae bacterium; assembly: GCA_021372895.1. NCBI lineage: Bacteria > Thermotogati > Synergistota > Synergistia > Synergistales > Synergistaceae > Synergistaceae bacterium. The sequence goes on along the minus strand of JAJFTP010000002.1, from coordinate 54,880 downwards.
CAAGGGAGTGGATCTTGACGTCCTTGCACGCAGGACCCCCGGTTTTGTGGGCGCCGATATAGCAAACCTCGTAAACGAGGCGGCGCTGCTAGCCGCGCGCCGCAGCAAGAAAACTCTCGGGATGCCGGAGTTCGAGGAAGCGATCGACCGTGTAATGGCCGGTCCCGAGCGCAGGAGCCGCATAATAAGCAAAAGGGAGCGCGAGATAATCGCATATCATGAGTCAGGACATGCGCTGGTGGCCAGCAAGATCCCCGGCAGCGACCCTGTCCACAAGATCTCGATAATCCCGCGCGGGCATATGGCGCTTGGTTTCACCCTGCAGCTTCCCGCGGAAGACAGGTTCCTGATCTCTAAGCAGGAGCTCTCAGACAAGATCACAGTTCTGCTCGGCGGCCGGGTAGCGGAGATCATCCGCTTCGGCGACGTTACCAACGGGGCCTCCAATGACCTTGAACGTGCAACGCAGATCGCACGCCAGATGGTCACACAGTTCGGCATGAGCGAGAGGCTTGGCCTTGTGACGCTTGGCAGGAAACAGCACGAGGTGTTCCTTGGCAGGGACATCGTGGAGGACAGAAATTACAGCGAAGAAATAGCCTACGCCATAGACCAGGAAGTCCGCAGCATCATCGACGACTGTTTCAACAAGGCGAAGGATATCCTTACGGAGAACCGTGATCGTCTTGAGGAGATAACAGCCCTGCTGCTTGAGAAAGAAGTGCTTGAGGGCGACAAGCTTGACGAACTGCTCGGATATCCGAAAAAAGAGATCACAAAAACAGTTGCTGACGAAGAAGCTGAGAAAGAAGGGCCTGCTTCGGAGGAAACCGTTCCGGACATTGAAGAGCAAAAGGCCGAAGGCCGGTATAAGCCCGTCGAAACAGAGCAGGGTGCAAAAAAGAAGGATAACGTGGATAATGACGACGACGATCCGGACGACGAGGAGGATTAGTTTAAGCAGATTTTCCGAGTTGAAATTAAAATTATTTTGATATACTCTGCGAGGGGCGCCCGGGATTTCCCCGGGCGTCAGTTTTGGGGCGTAGATTTTAAAAATACACAGCAGGGATCGAAAGATGGAAGATAGGTTTGAATTGTATTCACCTTGGCCGCTTGCCGGGGATCAGCCCGAGGCGGTAGAAAAGCTCGTAAGAGGTTTCAGCAGACCGGGAGCGGTGCAGACACTGCTCGGCGTCACCGGCAGCGGAAAGACGTTCACGATGGCGAACATCATCCAGCGCCTGCAGAGGCCCACTCTTGTCATGGCGCACAACAAGACCCTCGCCGCGCAGCTGTACAGCGAATTTAAAGAATTTTTTCCCAATAACTCCGTAAACTACTTTGTGAGCTATTACGATTATTACCAGCCGGAGGCCTACATGCCCGCGCAGGATATCTACATAGAGAAGGACGCGTCGATCAACGAGCGCATCGAGAAGCTTCGCCTGGCCACTACCAAGGCGCTGCTTGAGCGGCGTGATGTCATAGTCGTCGCGAGCGTATCCTGCATATACGGTCTTGGGAAACGCAAGAACTATGAGGATGCCATCTTCCGCTTTGCTGTCGGCGAACGCTGGGAACGACGTGCATTTATGACCAGGCTTATAGAAAACTACTATCAGCGCAATGATGTTTCACTGCTTCCAGGCAATTTCCGCAGCAGGGGCGAGACGATGGAGATATACCCTGCCTACAGCGACACGGCAGTCCGTGTTATTTTTTTTGATGACGAGATAGAGCGTATAGAGGAGATAGATCCGGTCTCTGGCAGGTGCATCCTCACAAAGAGCCACACAGGAATATTCCCCGCCCAGCATTATGTCACAACGACGGATGCTATAGAGAAGGCAGCCGTAGAGATCGAAAAAGAGCTTGAAGCCCGCGTATCGACTCTTGAGTCCGAGGGCAAGCTGCTTGAGGCGCAGAGGCTTAAAATGCGCACAAAGTATGACCTTGAGATGCTGCTTGAGGTCGGCTACTGTTCCGGGATCGAGAACTATTCCCGTTTTCTGGACGGCAGACAGCCGGGAGATGCTCCGGGAACACTTATGGATTTTTTCCCTGAAGATTCGCTGATATTCATAGACGAGTCCCATATGACGCTTCCGCAGGTGCGCGGCATGTACAACGGAGACAGGGCGAGGAAGGAAGTTCTTGTGGAGCACGGCTTCAGACTGCCCTCGTGCCTGGATAACAGGCCGCTCAAGTGGGATGAATATGAGCCCCTGCTGAAGGACGCGCTCTTCATCTCCGCCACGCCCGGCGACTATGAGTTAGCTCACTCCGACCAGGTGGTGGAGCAGCTTATCAGGCCTACCGGCGTCACCGACCCTATCGTTGAAATACATCCTGCCGCCGGCCAGGTCGACGACCTGCTCTCGGAGGTGCGCCCGATAATAGAGAACGGCGAAAGGGTGCTTGTATCTACACTGACGAAACGCTCGTCTGAAGATCTTGCAGAGTACATGGCTGAGCTCGGCATAAAGGTGCGTTACATCCACTCGGAACTGGATACTTTCGAGAGGGCGGAGCTGCTGCGTGACCTCAGGCTCGGGGTATTTGCGGTGCTTGTGGGAGTGAACCTGCTTCGTGAGGGCATAGACTTACCGGAGGTCTCTCTTGTCGCGATACTGGATGCCGACAGGGAGGGCTACCTTCGCTCCCACCGCTCTCTGATACAGATGATAGGGCGTGCCGCCAGAAATCAGGCGGGCAGGGTCATACTGTACGCCGACCGTATCACGGACAGCATAGACGCAGCGGTGAAGGAAACTGAGCGGCGCAGGGAGAAACAGACGGCATATAACGAAAAACATGGGATAATCCCGCAGACTATATCGAAGGCAGTCAAAGACCTTTTGCCGGCAGAGCTGCTTCAGGACGGCGGATATGCCTCGGGAAGGGCGGCATCCCCGACCGCAACTGTGGATATGCCGGATATACATGAGATAGAGCGCAGAATGTGGGAGGCCGTCGAGAAACTTGACTTCGAGACGGCGGCTGAACTCAGGGATCAGATACAGCAATTGAGGGGCGATGCTAAATTTGGAACAGAGCATAAGAATTACAGGAGCAAGACAGCACAATCTAAAAAACATAGACGTAGAAATTCCTAAGAACAAGCTCGTTGTGGTGACGGGGCCGTCGGGCTCCGGCAAATCATCGCTTGCATTCGACACCGTTTATGCCGAGGGGCAGAGGCGCTATGTGGAGTCTCTGTCGTCCTATGCGAGGCAGTTTCTGGGCATGTCTGACAAGCCGGACGTAGATGAGATCACCGGGCTTTCTCCGGCAATCTCGATCGAACAGAAGGGGACCGGCCATAACCCGAGATCCACTGTCGGTACAGTAACCGAGATATACGATTATCTTCGCCTTTTATTCGGCAGAGCCGGCACTCCGCACTGCCCTAAATGCGGAAAGGAAGTCCACCGCTACAGCGTGGATGAGATCATAGACAGGATATACCGCGATTACGACGGCAGGCCTATCGAGGTACTGTCACCGCTCGTTAAGGGCAAGAAGGGCGAGTACCGCAACCTTCTGCTGAAACTGCATCAGCAGGGATATCTGCGCGCGCGCGTAGACGGGACGCTCCTCTGGCTTGAGGAGGATATAGACCTCGACAAAAAGAAACGCCATACCATAGAGTGCGTGATAGACAGGCTGCGCGTCAAGGAAGAGAACCGGTCGCGCCTTGCGGAGGCCGTAGAGATGGCGATGAAGCTCTCCGACGGGTTTGTATTGCTTGTATCCGAAGGTATGGACGATATCGAGCTCACAGAGAAATATATATGCCCTGATTGCGAGGTAAGCCTTCCTGATATTGAGCCAAGGCTTTTCTCATTCAACAATCCATATGGCGCATGTCCTGACTGCGGCGGGCTTGGAGTACACATGTACTTTTCTGAGGAACTTGCTGTCGATCCTGAACTGCCTATAGGCGACGGAGGGTTCATCCCGTGGAAGTCGGCGAAGTATATGGTTCAGAAGGCGGAGCAGTTAGCATCTATACATGGATGGGACCTCTCTCTGCCATTTGAAAAACTGCCCTTTGACGTCAAAAAAATATTGCTTGACGGGACAGATGAAGTGATCCCGATGATTTTTTCTGATAAAAACGGGGACTGGGAGTACAACGGACATTATATAGGGCTACTGCCTTGGCTCGAGAAGCGCTTCGAAGAGACTGGATCAGACAATTACAGGGAGGAGCTCCTGCGGTTCCGCGTTGAGGATGAATGTTCGTCCTGCCATGGCGCAAGGCTTAAGCCGGAGGCGCTGGCCGTTACCCTTGGCGGATACAACATAGCACAGCTCACGGAAATACCAGTTGAGGACCTGATAAATGCGCTTGATGATCTTGATATAGGCGATCGCGAACGGAAGATAGTCGGCCAGGCTCTGACTGAGGTGCGCAAACGTCTTGCCTTCCTGAACGATGTAGGGGCCGGATATCTGAGCCTTTCACGGCGCGCAGACACTCTAAGCGGCGGCGAGAGCCAGAGGATAAGGCTCGCGACCCAGATCGGCTCGCAACTCACAGGTGTGCTCTATGTGCTGGCTGAACCGACCATAGGGCTCCATCCGAGAGATACCAACAGGCTGCTCGACACTTTAATGGCGATACGCGACATAGGCAATACTGTGGTAGTGGTTGAACACGACAGGGATACGATGGCGGCGGCGGATCACATACTGGAACTTGGCCCCGCTGCCGGGGAGCTGGGCGGCTACATTGTCGCAAGCGGGAGCGCAGAAGATATAAGAAGAGGGGATTCATCCACGGCAGCTTACCTGCGCGGCGAGGCCGACGGCACGTTCCGGCCCGAGGCAGGGAGGCGCACGCCGAAAGGCATGATAGAATTGCGCGGCTGTGCGGAGAACAATCTTAAAAAACTCGACCTGGACATCCCGCTTGGAATATTGGCGGCGCTGAGCGGTGTTTCGGGCTCAGGCAAGAGCACACTTCTTTATGAGATACTATATAAGGGCCTGCGGGGGAAGTTTGATAAGGAATACAGGGAGAGGGCCGGGAAATTTGATTCCATCTCCGGATATGGATCCCTGCGCAACATCGTTCTTGTCGACCAGAGCCCGATAGGGCGCACTCCGCGCTCAAACCCCGCGACTTATACCGGGGTCTTTACGCCTATACGGGAGTTCTTTGCACAGCTCCAGGAGTCCAAACTTCGCGGTTATCAGCCCGGGCGCTTCAGTTTCAACGTTAAGGGCGGACGCTGTGAGGCATGCGGCGGGGACGGCGAGCTTAAGGTTTCGATGCTCTTTTTGCCCGATGTTTACGTCAAGTGCGACGTCTGCAAGGGGCGGCGGTATAACCGTGAGACGCTTGAAGTGCGCCACAAGGGGCTGTCGATAGCCGATGTGCTTGACCTCTCGGTGGACGAGGCCATCGAACACTTCAAGGATATCCCCAGGATCGCAAATAAACTCAGCGTGATCCAGGAGGCCGGTCTGGGTTATATAAAGCTTGGGCAGTCCGCAACCACGCTGAGCGGAGGAGAGGCGCAGCGCGTCAAGCTGGCAACGGAACTGAGCAAGAAATTCAGAGGCAACACACTCTACCTGCTTGACGAGCCTACGACCGGCCTGCACTACACAGACGTAAAAAAGCTGCTGAAGCTGCTTCATAAACTCGTGGACCAGGGAAATTCCGTGCTCGTCATAGAGCACAATCTGGATGTGTTGGCTTCGGCGGACTATATAATCGACCTCGGGCCGGACGGAGGACGCCGCGGCGGAAAACTTACCGCGAAGGGCACCCCCGAGGAGGTCGCGCGTTCAAAGGGCGCCACGGGAAAGTATCTGGCAGAATTTCTCAAAAAGATAAAAGAGGGGAATAAGAGCCTATGAGAGACGAAGATAAAAAAATAAACGAAGATATCTGCTGGGGCAGGAACCCCGTCATCTCGCTGCTTGATACCTCGCCGGAGCGCTGTATGAAGGTGATGGCGGCGAAGAACGTGCAGCCGCACATAAAGGCAAGGATACTGGACCTTTGCAGGGCGGCTCACATAAACATGCAGCTGGTTGAAAACACGGTGCTGGACAGGCTGACGAATAAAGAGAACCATCAGGGCGTGGTTGCATACATTGCTCCGATGAAGCTGTGGGAGGCCGAGGAGCTTATCGGCACCCTTCCTGCCGCACCGGAACCGGCCATGATCCTGATCTGTGACCACATACAGGACCCGCACAACCTGGGTGCGGTCATAAGGAGCGCGGAGGCGGCAGGCGCATCCGCCGTCATGATACCGAAACGCGGCGGATGCCTGCCTACCGGCACTGTTGTAAAGACGAGCGCAGGGGCTGCGCTCAGGCTGCCCGTGGCGAAGACAGGCAACATCTCGCAGATGATACGAATGCTTCAGGAAGCTGATTTCTGGGTGACGGGGCTTGCCATGGAGGCGCGCGAGACACTTTTCAAGAGTGATATGCCGCAGCGGCTCGCCATTGTCGTCGGAGCGGAGGGAAAGGGGTTGGGGACCGCTGTGTCAAAGGCGTGTGACGAACTCCGCAGTATCCCCATGAAGGGCGCAGCCGGTTCCCTAAATGCATCAGTAGCTGCTTCCCTTGCGATGTTTGAATGGGTCAGGAGCGTCTCCCGATAAAACAGTGACGGTGTTTGCATAAATGGTTCCCGTTGTTCTTTCCGGATCATTTGACCGCTTTCAGAATAAGTGCTACAATCTCATGACTAATTCAGGGGTAATTTCTGGAAGAGTGGGGCGTGCCCACTCTTTTTTTATTACGGAGGCATATTTTGAACAAAGAAAAACTTGGCGAAGTATATAAGGAGCTGTCGGAGCGTATAAATTCGTCCGGCTATGACTGTGTTGGCTTTGAACTGACCGCTGAGGATGGCGTTAATATCCTGCGGGTCTATATCGACATGCCGGGCGGAGTGGATCTCTCCGACTGCGAGAAGGCAGCGAGAGAGGTCAACGAATATCTTGATACAGTGGAGGATGTACTGCCTGAAAGGTATTTTCTCGAGGTAAGTTCGCCAGGGCTTGAGCGTCCGCTGTTTACGCCGGACGACTACCGGCGGTTTGCCGGCAAAGAGGCGCAGGCAGTGTTAAAGCACGGCAAAAAAATAACCGGTTTTATAAAGGACGTCGAAGGCGACTCGGTCCGCATCTCTACGGGAGAAGGAGAACTCACACTGCCGTTTGCGGAAATAGTACGCGGAAAGCTTATCTACAAAGAGCAGCGCGGAGAGAAGAAGACATTTAAAAAAATACCGGCGAAAAAGAAAAAATAAACAACTGAACTTCCACCACTCGGTGAGATTTTTGTTTTTATTTTTTGTCACTGGCGATAATTTATAGGGAAACAAAAATTACAGAGAGAGGAGACGAATAGATGCAGCTTGGAAAAGATTTTAAAAGAGTTCTGAAACAGATAGAAGAGGAGAAGGGACTTCCTGAGGAAGTCATTGTCTCCAGCCTTGAAGCAGCTATGATCTCAGCCTATAAAAAGTACAAGGGCGGAAATCAGACCATGGAAGTCTACATTGACGCAGACAGCGGAGAGTTCACCCTCTGCGAGGTGCGCATGGTAGTTGACGAGATAGAGAACCCCGACAGCGAAATCACGCTTGAAGAGGCAAAACTCAGGGGATACGAGGATATAGAGATCGGGGATGTCATAAGAAAAGAGGTATTCCCCGAAGATTTCGGCCGTATCGCCGCACAGACGGCAAGACAGGTCATAATACAGCGGCTCAAGGATGCCGAGCGCCAGGTCGTCTATGAGCAATTCTCGGATAAAATAGGCAATATAATCACAGGTACGGTATTCAAATCCGAGGGCGATCAGGTCCTCGTCCGCCTGAACGAGAAGACAGAGGCGATAATGCCAAGGGAAGAGCGCATAATCGGCGAGAGATACGTCCCGGGCGAAAGGAAGAAGTTTTACCTGCTGGATGTCCGCCAGACGAGCAGGGGGCCGAGGATCATCGTCTCCAGAACTCACCCCGGCCTGCTGCGCCGGCTGCTTGAGCTTGAAATTCCGGAAATTGCCGACGGAATAGTGGAGATACGTAATATAGTGAGGGAAGCCGGGACGCGTGCCAAGATAGCCGTATCCACGCTGGACGCCAACGTCGAGCCTCTGGGTGCATGTGTCGGCAAACAGGGCGGGCGTATCAAGTCCATAAGCAACGAGCTCAATGGGGAAAGGATCGACATCATAGTATGGAGTTCTGATATCCTCACATACATAAGAAACTCGCTCTCCCCGGCAAAGGTCATCAGGGTAGAGCCGCTTCTTGATCAGGACCGTTCCGTTATCGCCTATGTACGTTCCGATCAGCTCTCCCTCGCGATCGGAAAGGCGGGGCAGAACGTGCGTCTGGCCGCGCGTCTTACCGGGTGGAAAATAGATATCAAGGTCAAGGAAGAGGACAGGCTTCCGACGATGAAAGACCTTTTCCTCGACATAAAGGATATCTTATCGGAAGAAGAGAAATAGCGCATGGCTGTGTCTATGGACGGGCGGCGGCAGACGGTGGAAAAGGAAAAACATCCCCGTACCTGCGCGGGCTGCGGGGAGAAATCATCGAAGCGCGGCATGATGCGGGTCGTAAGGACCCCGGAGGGTGAGGTAAAGTTCGACCCTACGGGCAAGGCAAACGGACGAGGCGCCTATTTATGCCGCAGTATAGACTGCGTAAGAATGGCAAGGAAAAAGAAATCGCTTGCAAAGGTACTTAAAACCCAGGTTGACGAGTGTGTGTATAATATGCTCGAGTCACTTTGCAGCGAAGAAAAAGCCGGTGTATAACGAAATGGACAATATATCAGAACAATTTATGAACACGATGGGAATGGCAAGACGGGCCGGAAAGCTTATAGTAGGGCAGGACAACGTCTTTGCCGCAATGAAGCGGGACCCGCTGCTCGTCATAGTGACCGATGACTGCTCCGCCAGCGTACTGCGTTCACTGGGAGCCGGGGTGGACCGCGGAACGGTAAGGGTGGTTACAATGAAAGATACAGACAGAACTGTTCTCGGGGCTCATCTTGGCGTCGGCTCTGCCCAGGTGGCGGCGCTTCCCCTGAAGAGCGGTTTTGCTAAAAAAGCCTTATCCCTATATGACAGGAGTGATGCCAATGAGCAAAATCAGAGTATATGAACTTGCCAAAACGCTTGAGAAAAGCAACACGGAGATGCTGGATATCCTTGCCAAACTTGGCGTGGCCGTAAAATCGCACATGAGTTCGATCAGTGACGATGTGATCAAACTGGTCGAGGATTCGATCAAGCAAAAGAACGCCGATAAGGAGAAAAAAGCTGAGGAAGCTCTCGCGACATACCCTAAGGTAATGGTCCCAGAGGGTTCGTCTGTTTCCGATGTCGCTGCAAGTATAGGGGAGAAGCCCGGCAGCGCGGTCAAGATCCTCATGGCTGCAGGGCTCATGGTTCCTGCGACGGCAGCGGCGGATGAGAAGATCCTTGAAATATTGGGAAAGGGATTCGGGAAAAAATTCATATTCGGGATGCCCGTACCGGAGGTTATCGCGGAAACGGCTGAAAATCCCAAGACAGAACCGGCAAAGCCGGCTGCTTCAAAGCAGAGCGGCAAGGCCGGCAGCAAAGCAGGCGGCAAAGCAAAAAAAGAGACTCCGGCCGGGGGGAAGGTCCTCCCGAAAAGACCTCCCATAGTTACGGTAATGGGTCACGTTGACCACGGCAAGACCACGCTGCTTGACTACATCAGAAAGACCCGTGTGACCGAAAAGGAAGCAGGCGGGATCACACAGCACATCGGGGCTTCATGCGTCAATTACATGGGGAATACTATCGTCTTTCTTGATACTCCGGGACATGAGGCGTTTACATCTATGCGCGCGCGCGGGGCACAGGTCACGGATATTGCGATCCTGGTAGTGGCGGCCGATGACGGTGTCAAGCCACAGACGCTGGAGGCGCTGAACCACGCTAAAGCCGCGGGAGTGCCGGTAGTAGTGGCCGTAAACAAAATAGACAAGCCTGACGCAAAACCTGAGAGGGTACGGCAGCAGCTTTCCGACTACGGACTTGCACCTGAAGAATGGGGCGGGGACACGATTATGGTGGATGTCGCCGCTAAGACCGGCATCGGCGTGGACCAACTGCTCGAGATGGTCCTGCTTGTCGCAGAGATGCAGGAACTAAAGGCGGACCCGGACGCACTGCCGGAAGGCACAGTCATAGAGGCGAACCTTGATAAGGGCAAGGGGCCGGTCGCTACCGTCATCGTACAGAACGGGACACTTCGCCGCGGCAACATAATACATACAGAGACGTCGTGGGGGAAGGTCCGCGCGATGATCGACGATGCGGGGAATAGTATTGAAAGCGCCGGGCCAAGCACACCTGTTGAAATACTTGGGCTTGAAAATGTGCCGCAGCCCGGGGAAAAGTTCTCCACCCTGGCAACGGAGCGCGAGGCCCGTGACATCATGTCGAACAATGAGTTCGAACGCAGGGTGATGGACCAGAGCAAATCAAAACGCCTCACACTTGAAGAACTCTATGAAAAGATGCAGACAGAGGAGATCCCCCAACTTCGCATAGTTCTCAAATGCGACGTTCAGGGCTCGATCGAAGCCTTTCATGCATCTCTGATGAAGATGAGCACAAATTCCGTTTCGATAAACATCGTTCATGAGGGCGTAGGCAGGATATCAGAGTCTGACGTCATGCTTGCATCCGCTTCGAACGCGATCATCATCGGATTCAACGTCAGGCCTGACAGCAACGCGAAGAAAATTGCCGAGGCGGAGGGTGTGCAGATAAGGCTCTATCAGGTCATCTACGACATGCTTGACGACGTCAGGGCGGCAATGGAGGGCATGCTGGCGCCGGAACTGCGTGAGCACACTCTGGGGCTTGCTGAGATAAGGGAGATATTCAGAGTCCCGAAGATAGGCAATATCGCTGGATGCCGCGTAACAGAAGGTCTTCTCCGCAGAAGCGCCAAGGTCCGTCTTATCCGCGACGGCGTCGTATTCTGGAACGGAGAGCTCTCCGGCCTCAAGCATTTCAAGGACGACGTAAGAGAGATAAAGGCAGGAAACGAATGCGGACTCAGTTTTGATAAATTCCAGGATTTCCGTGTGGGCGATGTCGTAGAGGCCTATGAGATCCTCAAGGAAAAGAGGACTCTGGAGTAGGATATGTCTTTCTGGATCGGTGCAGCCGAGTGTTCCCTGAGGCTCCGTTATTCAGGAAGTCTCAAGGAACGCAGGCATGTTGTCCGTTCGCTGCTGGATGGTGTCAGAAGCCGTTTCAGCATATCACCGGCAGACCTCGGGCCTGTTGATACATGGCAGTATGCGGACCTTGGTTTTACAGCCGCAGGATCTTCTTCGGCGGAACTGGATGAAAGGCTTCGCAATCTTGAGAACTACCTCTGCCAGAGGGAAGCGGACGGCGAATTTGAGATAGTAAAATTCACCCGGGAGGTATTCGCCTATGGTGACATATCGGATTGACCGCATAAACAAAGAATTTCTTCGCGCCATATCTGATCTTATACAGACGAAGATCAAGAAGGAAGAAGTTAAGGACGCGATATTTATCAGAGTCAGCACATCCAGAGACCTCAGTTTTGCCAAGGTCTATTACATACTCATAGACACGCAGAAGAAAGACGAGATGCAGAAAGCGCTTGAATCCGTCGCGGGCAGACTGCGCGCCCTTCTGGGCAGGGAGATGCACCTGAGGACGATCCCGGAGCTTCACTTTGTATATGATGACTCAGAGATAAGGGCGCGCGCGATGGATGAGCTGCTTGACCGTGTTGCGGCGATGGATGCATTAAAAACTTCCGCCGCGCCCGAAGACAAAGAGGAAAAGTAAAATGTTCTCTGACGCATTTCAGGAAGTGACAGAAAAACTCAAAGAGAATGAAGCGTGGATCGTCATCTGTCATGAGAACCCCGATGGGGACACTCTCGGATGCGGGATGGCCCTCTACTCACTGGGCAGACGGCTGGGGAAAAGAGTCCGCGTTATCGGTAAAGACCGCCTTCCCTGCCGTTATACATTTCTTTCTTACTCCGAAGATTATGAAACTGTGCCTATATTGTCATCGGAAGATGCGTACGGCTCCCTTATTGTCTGCGTGGATACCAGCACGGCTGAAAGAAGCGTGCGGGGACTTACGGAACTTCTTAAAGACGGTGCCGATGCAGTCAACATCGACCATCATGGAGACAACGCCTTCTATTGTCCCCACAACCTCGTTGTGAACGATGCGTCCGCAACGGCAGAGATCATCACAGACCTCCTGATACGGGGAGGATGGGGCATAACAGCCGGGGAAGCGGAAGCACTTTATGCCGGACTCATAACGGATAACGGCAACTTCAGGTTTCGCTCAACAACACCGCACAGCCATATGTGCGCCGCCCGGCTGCTTGAAGCAGGAGCCGACCCTGCCAAAGTCGACGATTATGTGAACGAGAACCTGAGCATTGCCGGATTGAAGCTCTGGGGGCTTGCACTGTCGCGCACAGAAGTATTTGCGGATGGTGCTGGTGCGATGTTCTGGCTGAAAGAAGCGGATTTCGAGGCTGCAGGGGCAGATGCAAGCGTAGTAGACGGGCTGGTCAACATGCTGCTTAGAATCAGCGGCATTAAAGTCGCGGTCTTCCTTAGCGTTGTGAACGGAGTCAACAAGGCCAGCATAAGAACAAGGCTGCCGTACAATGCCAGGGAACTTGCCGCCGTATTCGGCGGCGGAGGGCATATACAGGCTGCTGGGGCCGTGATTCCGGGAACATTTGATGAAGCCCTCGTTAAAATAAGGGCGGAAGCGGAGAGGTATGCTGCTGACAGGATTCCTGCCTCTGAATAAACCGGTCGGCATGCGCAGTACGCGCTGTGTCGAAATGGTCCGGAGCATACTCGGCAGAAAAATAAAAGTAGGACACGGAGGCACCCTTGACTCAACTGCCTCCGGACTTCTTGTGCTCCTTGTCGGCCAGTGCACGCGCCTAAGTAATTTCGTAATGGAGATGCCCAAGTGCTACGGGACGGTTGTCAGCCTTGGAAGCGAGACCTCTACCGATGACGCTTCTGGCGAAATATTATGCGCGAACGAATGGCGCCATGTGACGGAATCTTCGATAGACACTGCGCTGTGCGGTTTTATGGGCTGGAGGATGCAGGCTCCGCCGAAAATATCCGCCGTACACGTGGACGGAGAGAGGGCCCATAACCTCACGAGAAGCGGGCAGGATATTGAACTTGCGGAGAAACCGGTTTATTTCGCTATGGTGCGGAGGACAGGCCCTATATCGCCGAATGGGGAAGTTCCGTTTATGATACGTTGCCGCAAGGGGACATATATCCGCAGTTTTGCGCGGGATCTCGGCAGGGCGCTTGGCTGCGGCGCACATGTGCTGCAGCTTGAAAGGCTGAGCGTCGGACCGTTTGACATCACAGCCTGCAGGAATGCAGAAGAACTTTCAGGCATTAGCTCGGAAGAACTTGCGGGTGAGATCCTGCCCCTCAGTTCTCTATGCGGGACAGTTCCCATGTACAAGGCGGATGCCGCCGGCGGAAGGCGTCTTTCAAACGGCCAGGGGGTCTCTCTCAGCAGCCTGGACCGCGTTTGTTACGGAGGCTTCATATCTGCATCGAACAGTATAATCGTAACGTCCGAAGGTATATTCTCTGTTTGTTCCGCTGCCGCGGCGGGCGGCACCATATGCCTGATGCCGGCAGTCAACATAATAAGCGACGGGGGTAAGTGAACATGATATTCGCCCTTGGGGCATTTGACGGTTTTCATGCAGGTCATAGGCTCCTGCTCAGCGCGGCGCGCGAAAGGGCGCACCGGAGCGGGACAGAGTGGGGTGTGATAACCTTTGAAGGACACCCTCAGATGCTCTTTAACAAAGACGGCTTCAAGCTTCTCTTTACACCTGAGGAGCGTGATGTGCTCATAAAATACTTCGATATACCCGTTGTCTCAAAAATCTCCTTTACGCGTGCGATCGCGGATATGACGCCGGAAAGCTTCATCGACTGCATCTCTGATAAGAATGACATAACAGGGCTTGTGATAGGCGAGAATTTCCGTTTCGGCAGGGCAAGGACAGGAACGCCTGAATTGCTTGGCCGGATATGCGCGGAACGAGACTGGTCACTGGATGTAATACCATCCTATATGATGAACGGCATTGTTGTAAGCAGCACGGCAATCAGGGATGCGGTCATGCGCGGACAGATGCAGCTGGCCCGTGAGATGCTAGGGTATCCGTTTATGATCCAGGGCAGGGTGATAAAGGGCGACGGCCGCGGCAAAACTCTTGGGTATCCTACGGCGAACATATCAGTAAAGAACGGAAAGGTCTATCCGGCAAGAGGAAGCTATGCGGCTCTGGCATATCTGGGCGGAAAGTGGCATGGAGCCGCGCTCAACATCGGTTATAACCCAACATTTGACGGGATAAGGGGGCTGAGATGCGAGGTCCACATAATCTGCTACAGCGGCAGCCTGTACGACAGGAACCTTTCTGTCTTCGTAATTGCACGCAACAGGGAAGAGATGAAATTTTCCGGACCTGAGGCCCTCTCCGCGCAGCTCAAAAAGGATATGCGGCTCTCTCTTTCCATGGCTTCATCATATAAGGAGCGGTTTTCGGAAGAACTTAAAAAATTTGAGTCTCTTCTGCTTTGACATGTAACCGCCGGCGTCGTATCATACTATGGTTGTTTTTATAGAAGCGGTTTCGCTTCTATTCCGAAGGAGGACGATTTCCCTTGTTAAGACAAATGAGAAGCCATATTAAGCTGATAATGGCAATAGTTATATTTCTGTTCGTAATTTCCTGCTTTGGAGGATATGGCCTCTATATCCGCTCAGGCAAAGGCGGAGGCGGCGGCAACAGGGACTATCCGGTCGCAGAAGTCGGCGGCAGAAATGTTATGCGCTCCGAACTCGAGAACGGAGTCGGCCGCATAGCAGAACAGTACTCGCAGAGCAAAGAGATAACCTCCGGGGACCTTCCGCAGCTCAGAAAAGCCGTTATTGACGGCATAGCCGTTCAGGCAGAGATAGAAAAAGAAATCAAATCCAGAAATATAGATGTAACAGATGATGAAATCAACGAAGAGTACAAGAAGATCATGGACAGCTATCCCACGAGGGAGGAGTTCATGGCAAACATGCAGCGCAGCGGGACAACTGAAAAAGCGGTAAAGGACGACCTGCGCAAGCAGATATCGCAGCAGAAGCTCATGGATTTGATCCAGACCGATGTCAAGGTCAGCGACGCCGAAGCACGCGGTTTCTATAACACCGCGAAGGGTTTCCTCTACAAGCAGCCCGCCGGGACCATGGTCAACCTCGCGCTGTTTAAAAACAGCGCCGCTGCGAAACTTGCCCAGAAGGCGCTGGAGGGCGGGGCCAACTGGGATAAGGTAATGGAGGAGCACAAAGCGAAAGCGGATATCAAGACTTTTACGCCCTATAACAAGCCTGTCCTCATGACGGATAAGATCATGTCCGGTCCCATGGCGAAACTTAAGGACTACCCGATGGACAAAGTATCACCGGTGATCAGCGTTACGAGCGAAGACAACTACATAGCGATCAAGCGCGCCAAATCACCGGAAAGGATATTGAGCTTCAATGAAGTAAGCGCGGATGTCATTGCCCTGCTGAAGAACCAGAAAATCAAGGAGAAACAGGACGAGTTTTATAAGACGCTCCTCGACAGGGCGGAAATAAAGATACTCGATCCTAAGATATTCCCGTCGGCGCCGCAGACAGGGGTAAAATCAGAGGATAAGCAGTAACCTGTAAGCGGCACGCGTAAACGGGCTGTGGATCTAAAGGCAATATCCTTATGATGTCCGCGATATATCAATTGAGGTATTGACAAAGAAGCTGATGCGAAATAAAATAGCCCCTGTTGGTGAGGTGGCCGAGCTAGGCTGAAGGCGCTCGCCTGCTAAGCGGGTAGGGTGGCATAAACCGCCCTCCAGGGTTCAAATCCCTGCCTCACCGCCACAAAAACGGTAATGCGCCGGTAGCTCAACTGGATAGAGCATCGGACTACGGATCCGAAGGTTACGAGTTCAAATCTTGTCCGGCGCACCATTGTAATCACTGGATCCCCGAGGGTCAAAACCTCGGGGATTTTTTGGGTCTTAAAATAAAAATAAGCGTAAAATCATCCGTGCCCTATACTCAACGCATACCGATCCTGGTCAGCCATGGCTCGATCTTATTGGCATCATTAGCTGTAAGTCCTTCCAGGATGTTGGAGTTGGGACAGAGATTCTTAATGGCGCCCATGCTTTCTGTGATTTTGCTGCCGCCGCTTGTACAGAATGGAATTACCGTTTTGCCGGAAAGATCATAGGATCCTAAGAACGTATAAATCGGCATTGGCGCCGTATACCACCAGATCGGATACCCTACAAAAACGACATCGTAACTGTTCATATTTTCTACTTTAGTAGAAAGCTCCGGTCTGGCATTTGTTTCTTTTTCCGTTTTGGCAACCTCGATGCATTCATTATAGCCTGCCGGATAAGGCGTTACCGTCTTAATCTCAACGATGTCGCCACCGACAAGCCTGTGGATTTGTTCAGCGGCTCTTTTTGTGTTTCCGCTATGGGAAAAGTATGCTACGAGTATTTTTTTGCCCTTTGTGTCCATTGTTTTAACCTCCTTGTCATTTGCCGTGTTATCCTTGTCTGCAGCAGTTTCCGCCTGTTTTTGCGAAGAGGCAGGATCAGCGGCATTGCTGATGCCGCAAGCAGTCAGTGAAAAAATCATGAGGCCGGACAGCGCCAGGATAAATAGCTTCCTCATTTTTCCCCTCCTATCCGTTATTTATAAGATTTCTCATAGATCGCGATGCAGTCTTCTTTGGTCAACTTTATACGGTCGCAGGCGAAAAGCACTCCCATCGGCCCCATAGCATTATCGGACATCTTCGGAAATTCATCAGGCGTGATGCCGTAGCCGCTCATCTTCAGATCTGCCACACCGCAGTCCTGCAAGAGCTTTTCGAGTATCGTGATGAAATCCATCGGATCATTGGCATCCTCCATGCCCATGGCTTTAGCCATGCGAATGAAGCGGTCATCGCATACATGGTGTTCGATGATGTTTGTAAAATAGGCACGGCTGAGCATGATGAGGCCTGCGCCATGCGGCAGATTTTCATGATAAGCCGATAAAGCGTGTTCCAGGGAATGCTGGCTGGTAGTCGTGCCGACGCACATGACCGTACCGGACAGGATATTCCCGAAAGCCACATGTTCTCTGGCTTCCATATCGCTGCCGTCCTTGACTGCGCGGGCCAGATAGCGTCCGACATTTTCGATCGCGGTTATGGCATACATATCGCTCATGAGATTGGCAAATTTGGACACATAGCCCTCCAGGCTATGGCTCAGCGCATCAAAGCCCTGATAGGCGGTAAACAGCGGCGGCACGCTCTTCATCAGATCTATGTCTTCGATGCAGAGTTTCGGGAAAAGCGCAGGCGTCTTGATGGCGACCTTCTCGTTTGTTGCCGGATTGGTAATTACACAGCCTGCATCCGCCTCGGAGCCAGTTCCCGCCGTCGTGCTGATGGCGACGATCGGCAATGGCTCATTGCCGATCGGTTTTTTCCTGCCGGTGCCGCTGGCGACATAATCCCATAAATCACCGTCGTTTACCGCCATAATGGCAATTGCTTTGGCCGAGTCGATGGAGCTGCCGCCGCCAAGAGCCACTATGAGATCGCAGCCATTTTCTCTGGCAAAAGCGGCGCCTTCCATCACGTTATCCTTCACCGGATTCGGCTGTACTTTATCGAACACAACAGCTTCCACACCGGCCATGCGAAGCTGTTCTTCCGTACGCGCCAAATAGCCGTTGTCTCTGGTTGACTTGCCGCTCGAGATCACGATCATAGCCTTTTTACCCGGCAATTCCTGTTTGTGAAGTTCATTCAGCATTCCTGCGCCAAATAAAATTTTTGTCGGTATATACATAGTGAAACTCATCGTTCAAACATCTCCTCTTGACTTATATTCTATATCAAATTTTGCCCCGGCTCATACTTTTGGAATGAGCTCCAACACCTTTATTATTTTATTATGCCCCATGAAAAATACATATAGGATCACGCGGTAAAAACAAAAGGAAAGCCCCTTAAACGGATCCCATGAGGCCATGAATTAGTAAGATATGCTGACTGCTGCCAAGTAATGGGCAACATCCTACTCGATTCTTAAAATAAAGCTATAAATTATTGCGGCCATATATTGACATAAACGATATTAAATGGTATACAATTTTAATATTAAAGATTTTTCTGAATTATTACAATAAAAGGAGGGTGGGTATTTAATTAATAATTTAGCATTTTAATAATATTATTTTAGTCAGGGGTGAAACAAGTGAATTTACGAAAAAGACGAATTGCCATTTATGCAGCAATTGTTTTTGTTATTACTATTTTTGCCGTCACCGCAGGGATAGCGGCATGGCCGACAATTCCTTACGGAGCAAAAAATGCGACCCCTTCGCAAAAGCTTCTTGCATGGAAAACCGCATCTTTTAATGCAAGAGGCTTGGATTACAGTTTTCTTCCCATCAACCAGCCAGGACATGGGACCGATGTTCCTGGAGAGACCGGGACCATAGCGACAGACGCAGAACTTGAGGCCTACTTAAACAGCGTTCAGAGCAAATCAAGAGGAACTATGAAATGGAAGTATGTCTTCGAGTACAATGCCGTACAGAACGACGGGACCCTGGAATCCCCTGCAAAACCGATCAAACTTGCCTTTGCAGTTTTCTCAAAAGAAGGAGTGTTTGAACCTGAAGACGTGAAAGCTCTTAATCGCCCGGTCGTTTGGCTTCAGGGAGAAATTCACGGAGACGAGTCCTCCGGAAGTGAGTCTATGCAGCTAACCGCATATAGGCTTACTCAGGGAGACCTCCGGCATATCCTTGATGAGGTCGTTGTAATTATGTTGCCGCGTGCAAACCCTGAGGGCGCATGGAGATGGACCCGTGGAAACAATGCTGCAGTGCCAACCGGCGGCAACTCAGGACAGGATCCCAACAGAGACAATATCTGGTTTGAATCCATTCTCCAGAGGGCAGTCCACAAGACGATGAACGCATACGCGCCGCATGTCGTGCTTGACCAGCATGAAATGGGGCTTTCCACAGGCTCGGAATATGCATATGTAAACGGGACCCCAGTTGCAACGGGAAACACCGTTGATTATGTATTTGATGTTTCGATACTTAATGCTCCCCACCCTGCACTCAACAGAAAGATCGCTGTGGATATAGGGCATGATCTGCTTGAGGTCAACTGGAGAAAGGACCTTGATGAAAAGAAAATAAGATGGACCGTCTATCAGGCCTTCGGCGGGACTAAAAATGTAGACTCAATGGTCCTGAGCAGCGACATGAAAACCATGGTGCCAGGGTATAGGGTGCTGAAGTCCTGGAGACTGGAAGCAGACGGTGATCCCAGGATGGTTGACCCGTCATACGGTCTTAAAGGCGCGGCGTCATTTTTAACAGAAACCCCGTCGCCCAAACCAAGGGTAATGATGAACAATCGCACGCTTGGACACAACGCATTTGTGGAATCTCTGCTGAACACCGTATATGAAAATGCCGAGACCGTTCGCGATACGGTAGAAGCAGGCCGCAAGGAGACAGCAGATCTCGGCAAAACAGTAAGTTCGGAAGACAAGCTGACCCTCAGCTATATGAACGCTCCAGGATATGACGATCCCGGGAAATGCACGGAATCGTACACAGAATATTATATTGTTCTTTCCGGTGATGCTGATAGTGACGGTTCGCCTGACATCGTTGAAATTTCCAACGATGTAAAGGTCGGACGCATGATGTGGGATCGGTATAAGACCGGAGACAAAGCGGGGCAGCCACGATTCGGATATGTACCGGCAAGCGTTATTACACGCCCATACGCCTATATATTCGAAGCTGAACAGGAAACTATTGACCGCCTTGTATGCACAGGCGTTAAAATCCACCGCCTCACAGCCGATGTGACACTTGATGTAACTGCATTTGATGTCAAGAAGGTAGAAGCATCTCCCGACATCAGATCGACATCATTGCTTTGTGACGATGGAGTTCAGCCGTTTGCTTTCAACGTATCCGGAGATTTATATGAGAAAAAGGGCGCACCGTTTAAAAAAGGCACATATGTTATGTTTATGTCTCAGCCAATAGCTCCTTACGGAGCGCTCTCTCTTGACCCGGAGAGCTGCTGGAATTATGCAAACCTGTGGGTTCTCCGCTCCGGACAAGGCAAAGCAGGTCTTTTGCCTGCTGAAGTAGGAAAGGATTTTCCTGTTTACAGGCTAATGTCAGCTAAAAACCTACCTGTAGAGGAACTTCCTGACCTTTCGAAGTATGTTGGCGCAGAAACACCGCATGCGCTTCCACTTGCCGATGAAGCTGCATTTGCCAAAGATGCGTCGAAGGTCGCAGGAAATATCCTTAAACCCGTCGATCTCTATATACCCAACGATGGCGTTACGGGCAAGATAGTTGACGGAGAATACCTGGTTTCCGCAGGGAGCATCCGTAACCTTTATCGTGCAATGGGCGGCGATGGAAGGCATGCCACAAACATGAAATGGCTCCTCCTCAACAAAGAGAACAATGTCGTTGCGGCTGCACTGAACGAGGACGGATCTCTCACTCTTGACATGGATGAATATGGCAAGACAGATGACAACAATGGTAAAACCTATGTCCGGATGGCCGCACAGTCTGATGTGAGCCACGGCGGCGACAGCAGCGGATGCAATGCTGGCTTTGCCGGCATACTCCTTCTTCTGGCTCTTGCTGTACCCGTCACACTTTACAAAAAAGATTGATCCTCATTACTATCGCTATATTCAGAAAAGCATAGCAATAACGTATAAAAATATTTGGGCAGACTCCGCAAAAGGGGTCAATGCCCAAATATTTTTTGGGGATCCATTATTTTTATTGTGGTTCATTTATTAAGGTAAGGTAAGCGTCAAACCATCCATACTGTCCCAAATAATATCAAAATGGTTACCACGATGAAGGGGATTTTTATCAACTCAGACTTCATAGTGCCTCCTGCATCCGCTTCCGAGCGGACAGCCCCCGCAGGTCGGCTTCTTCCTGCAATGCTCCTTCGCGTTTATCACGATGAGGGCATGGAAGTTATTGTAAACTTCCGCGCTTTTTGGCAATGCGTCCTCGAAAGATGCCTTCATAGCCGCGTAACTTTTGCCCGCTTCGATCGGGTAGCGGCTGCAGAGCCGGTTGGTGTAGGCATCCACTACGAAGGTCGGGCAGCTGAAAGCGTAGAGCAGTATCGAATCGGCTGTTTCCTGACCAACGCCCTTTATGGAGAGCAGTTCGGAGCGGAGTTTGTCAAACGGCTGCTTCTGGACGGCCGAAACATCGTAGCCATAGTCTGCATACCACGACGTGACCGCTTTGAGGTATCCCGCCTTTTGATTGAAGGATCCGGCTGGACGTATAACCTTGGCCAGTTCCTCTGTCGGCATCTCGGATATGCTTTCGGGTGAAAGGTCACCGCCAAAGTTGGCGATAGCCTTCTCAACGTTGCCCCACGCTGTGTTCTGGGTCAGCACCGCGCCGACCATTATCTCGTAAGGCGTCCTCGCAGGCCACCAGTGTAACTCGCCGTAATAGGCGAGGAGCGTTTCGTATATGTATAATAGCTTATCGCCCATTGCGGCCTCCTTTCTGATCTCTAAACAGGCTGTCGGGTTTTGCGAGCAGGTCTGGAAGGTTCTTATCCTCAAGCTCACTATATTTTGTCTTCATTTCTTCCAGTTGGCATATGATATTTTCCATAGGGGATTATATAGGAAATAACGGCATAAATCCAGTTATATCAAGGACTTGCAATTCTTACTGTTACATTTATAATGTCAGGGTGTGCATGGCAATAATTTTTTCTGTAAGATCTGTTGCAATGTGTGTTTTGTAATAAGGAAGTGAGTAAAATGACAAAAGTGTCACTGTCTAATCCGGAGTTGTTTAAGATTTTTGACGAGGCGACCGGTGAAGTACACCTTGGCAGCAGTCAGAAGTGGTATGGGACGGAACAGCAGCGCAGAGCCGGGTGCGGTCCCTCTGTAGCTTCAGACTTGGTCTCTTATATGCTTCTTTCACGCTCGGATCCTTATGCTAAGGGTAAATATATAAGCAAGAAGGATTTTCTCGTTCTGATGGAAGAAATGTGGCAGTATGTCACGCCATCCGAAAGGGGGCTTCCCTCTACGGACCTTTTTTATAAGTATCTGCTCTCCTACGCAAAAGACAAAGGGCTCTGTGTCAGCAGGTGCGCGATCTGCGATATGCACAGCCCTGCCTCTTCATGGCCCTCCCTTGCTGAGATCATAAGATTTTTGGAGGTGGGGTTGCGCATGGACCTGCCTGTTGCTTTTTTGAACCTGGACAGCGGCGAAGAAGAAAATCTTGATGTCTGGCACTGGGTAACGGTTATAAAGCTTGAATACGAAGGTGAGCAGGCCTTTATAGATATAATTGATGACGGCGCCGTATCCCACATCAACCTGACGCTTTGGTATAAAACGACAAAACTGGGAGGCGGATTTGTCTGCTTTGATATAAAAAAACGGCATATTTAGAAAAACGCCCCGCCGTCAACGGCGGGGCGTTGCTGTCTCAGCGCCTGTTACTGTAAAGTCAGAACTTTTCTCCTTCTGTTCTTGCAACTACGGCTGACACACACATGTCACCCGTGACGTTGATGGATGTGCGTGCCATGTCAAGGATGGCATCTATGCCAGCGACCAATCCCATACCCTCGATAGGGAGCCCGGCGGATGTGAGGACCATGGACAGCATGATAAGCCCGGCTCCCGGCACACCTGCCGTACCGATAGAGGCAAGCGTTGCTGTGATGAGTATTCCTATCTGGGCTCCCATCGACAGGTCGATTCCGAATGCCTGTGCCACAAACAGGGCGCATACACCCTGATAGAGGGCTGTGCCGTCCATGTTGATCGTAGCTCCCAGAGGCAGGACAAAGGAGGAAACCTTCTCAGATACGCCGAGGTTCTCCTGCACGTTTCTCATGGAGATGGGGAGCACCCCGGAGCTTGAACGCGTGACAAAAGCGGCAAGCATTGCCTCTTTGACGCCGCCGAAGAACCAAAGCGGCGATTTTTTCGTAATGCCGGCAATAAGTCCGGAGTAAACGATCGCCGCCTGAAGGAAGCAGCCTAGGTAGACGGCCAGAATGACCTTCGCAAACGGTGCGAGGACCGACAGGCCATACTTTGCGGCTGTAACCGCGATCAGCGCGAAGATGCCGACAGGCGCAAATTTCATGACTATGCCGGTCATTTTGTACATCGTCTCGGCAAGGGACGCGTTAAATTCAAGGAATTTGCGGCCCTTTTCACCGATCAGTGCGGCAGATACCCCGAGGAAGAGCGCGAATACTATTACCTGGAGCATGATGCCGTTGACAAGAGCCTGCATCGGATTGGAAGGAAAGATGTTCATGAGGACTTCAGTCATCGACGCCCCAGCCTTCGCTTCGGCAGTTACGCCGGCTGTAATGTTGAGCCCCACGCCAGGCTGGATAAGATTGCCGAGGATAAGTCCGATTGCAACTGCCACTACCGTCGTACATAGATAGAGAGCTACGGTCTTGACCCCGATGCGTCCAAGTACTTTCGGGTCCCCGATAGAAGCAGCTCCTGTAATTATGCTGGAAAATACAAGAGGGACGATGAGCATCTTCAGCAGGGCCAGGAATATATTGCCTATGAGATTAAGAAGTGGCATAAGAAAATCTGCTATGAACGGGCTGGTGCTGACCATAGGACCAATAATAAATCCGAGCGCAATACCGATCACGAAACCTATCGCGATCTTCCAGATAAGCGGCATTTCTTTCTTTGCCTGCACGTCAATCACTCCTTTAAATTATTAAGATTTTGTGGAGAAACAACATGGGAAAAAAATGTTCTTTGACAATGTATCTCTATCTAATTACTGTATTTTATCATAACGCTTGAATTTTGAACACGAGTATTTCTAATTTGACATAATCATGATCAGGTGTTAATTTCTCTCTACATTTGAGGGTGGGTTGAAGTGTTTTTCATGCACATGGCTGATGCTCCGCTCCCCGATGGATCTTCTGCGGATCTTGACCCAGGAAGCAGATCAACTTTTATTAAGATCATGATGTCCCGGGATCAGGCATCATGTCCGGCGTTTGGGTAAAGGAGTGAACTAATGGGGATTTTGCGTTTGCTGCCAACTGTACCGTTGCCTTTTCTCAGTCTGTGTCTACCTTTTGTCGGTGCGGCAATAATTTTATGCCTGCGCTTTTATCACAAGATAATATTTATGAGCACAGGCAGGGTCATGAATATAAACAGGAATGCATTGAAAATGTCTTTTTTGCTCATTTTTATCCTAAATCTTGTTTTAGCTTTTGCGATATGGCTTCGATCCAGTTCAGAGGGTACTGTCTTTTACGTCTTTGGCAGCGGAGGATGGAAGGAGACATTGTCCGGGATCAGCGGCGTGCGGATCCATACTCTGATGCAGGTAGATCCTCTTGGAGCAATGTCCGCAGTCGTCATGGGTTTTGTCGCGCTGATCGCGGCACTGCGCTCTCTCGCTGATAAAAAACATGCTTTCTCTCCCACAAAAGCCGCATTTTATCTGCTTACGCTATGTGGTATCCAGGGAATATTTTATTCCAACGGTCTTTTCTCCCTTTTTCTTTTTATAGCAGTAGCCCAGATCGGGGCTTCAGGTCTTTACAGGGGAGTGCCCGCTGACAGGAGCGTATTTTGGTGCTCAGTCTGGTATTATATTTCCAGGGCGATCCTCCTCCTTATGTTTTTATCGGGGACAATGATACTTTATCTGCATTATAAGACAGATAATATTGCCACTCTCTCTGCCGTGATAAGGTCCGGGCCGTTTGAGCTGTTGGCATTTGCCCTGCTGGTCGTGCCGCTTTTCTTCCTCTTCATTAAACCATCTTCGTACGTTACTGATGCGGGTCGGCGCTGTTTCTTCGGGATAAGGGCACAGGCGGCTTTTTTCGTTGTCTTCCGGATCGTTTTCTTCCTCTTCGGTCCTATGAAGGGGTTAGAGAAGATGCCGGGATTTTTCATTATTCTTGGGCTCCTCTCTCTTGCTTCAGCCGTGATATTCTCGGCAAAGGAGAGGGATCCGGTCAAATTTGCAGATTGTATGGAAATGTACATGAAGGGATTTATGCTCGTCTCTCTGGGCATCAGTATCAACGGCACGTTCAGCGCTGAGTCTGCCGCACGCTATGGCCTTGGCGCGCTTGAAGGCATGGTCTCTCTTTGGATGATATTTCTGCCTGTCTCTGCGGCTCTCTCTGTTATCTGCTGCCTGCTCAAAGAAAAAACGGATGGTGTGGAACTGTGGTGCAGAAGAGGGCTTTGGCGGAAGTTACCCTATACCGGAACGGCGCTTTTTCTCACAGTCTGTGTTATGGCCGGTCTGCCTCCGTTTGCCGGTTTTGCCGCAAAACAATTTTTATTGCGATCCTCTAATTTTATAAGCCCGTTTCTTATGGCGGCACTTTTTATGGCTTCGATACTATTGCTGCTCACCGGCCTGCGCTATATTGGGGAATTGATGTTCGGCAGGGCAATGGAGGAAGGAACTGCCTGCTTTGATGGTGATATTGCAATCGCTCTCCCTCTTTTGCTCCTTTTTCTTATCTTTACCTTTGCCACCGCCGCTCCCGGCAGGTTCTTTGAAATAGCGGTATCTCCGTCGGCAGAGTCTCTGATAAACAGGGGACAGCATATAGTAAACACTATCCGGCAGGACGGTGCTTTAAGATGAACTACCGCATCACTACAGGTTATTTTGTGTGGAATTTCCTCACATGGACTATGGTTTTTGTATTATCGGCCGCGATCGTCTGTCTGCTTACTTATGCTGTCATAAGGGCAAGGACCGGCCGTTTTGTCAAGGTTACGAGCGTATCGGCCGAGCCGGGGGAGATTTTATCTTTAACGGAGAATAAAATCCGCACATTCAGGAAAGAGTGCATAGAACCGTGGATAAACCTGGTGCAGATACATGTGATCGCTATCGCAGTGCTTTTTGCTCTGTTTATGATCGCAATTTCCTGCCGCTGGTGGGGAGGATAAGAGCACATGACAGACCTGTTTTATTTGATCCTTAAATATTTTTACGCAGGACTCCTTATGTGTGCCACTATACTTTCGGCGGTCTTTGCTGAGAGCTTGTATTATTATCTTCTGTATATTCTTAAACGGAATAGTCAGTCAAGCGTAAAGGCGGTCGCTTCGCCCTTAGTTTTGATAAGGAGGGCTTTTTCTGGAACTGTCATTTTGCCTGAGACTGCATGTGCTGGGCTGGCGCTTTATGGTCCGGCGCTTGCATTTGCGGCGTTTTTACCAGTGTGTGCAAGTATTCCTTTTTGTACGGTGGTGCCGATACTTGATAACGGCAGTGATATTATGCAGATACTGCAGTTTTTTCTGACATCCGAGGCGCTGTCCGTCCTCACAATTTACTCGCTTGGTTCTCCGTCGGCCAATAAGTCCGCGTTCAGACTTATGAAGGAACTGGCCTGTTTTATGCTGCCGCTCATAGCGTTTGTCGCTTCGGTCTCCTGGTATTTTAACATGGCTGCACCGGAGGTCGATGCCTTCAGCCTTAACTCGTTCTCAGTTTTACTGCAGGGGACTGCGATTGGGTGGTGGGGGACCGCGGGCATAATTCTCTTTATATTTATTATAATAAGCCAGATCCCGCACAGCGGCCCTCTGATGGGCTGCGCGCTGTTCGACGAAGGGGAACTTGTGGAATATCAGGGCTGCCAGAGAGCTATAATGCAGATCTGGGCGGTTTTCCGAGCCTATATCATTATCGCTGTAATCACGCACATTTTTTTCCCGTGGAACTATTTCAAGACACTTGACACTTCTGGCTCCGGTATTTCATGGTGGTTTCAGGTGTTTAATTTTGTAGTATTCTGGTTTGTAGTTATTATTGTCAGGGTCTTTGTTTGCCCTGTATGCTGGAAACTGACGGAGATGTTTGAGAGGAAGATCCCCTGCTATGCACGCATCATGCTGTTTCCCGTCCTGACAGCGGCAGCAATGGTGCTCGTTTACTACGAGGCTGTAAAATTATCGCTGGAGGCGGCTGCATTTTAAATCCGCTCGACCCTATTATCACGACAGGGCAAATTTGGTAATATGTGTCTGATTTTACGTGATAGAATTAGAGTTCTTATTTCAATACCCTGGAGGTTTACGAATGAATACAGCAGGAGAGTCAAAAAACCTTAATTTCCTTGAAGATATTATAAAAAAAGATCTCGAGAGCGGCGAGGTAAAATCTGTCAGGACGCGTTTCCCTCCCGAGCCTAACGGATATCTGCACATAGGCCATGCAAAGTCGATCTGTATCAACTTCGGACTTTCCGAACAGTTTGGGGGGGATTGCAATCTGAGATTTGACGACACTAACCCGACAAAGGAAGAGACGGAGTATGTCGAGTCGATTCAGGAAGATGTCAGATGGCTGGGTTTTAAATGGGCTAAGCT
Organism: Synergistaceae bacterium; assembly: GCA_021372895.1. Taxonomy (NCBI): domain Bacteria; kingdom Thermotogati; phylum Synergistota; class Synergistia; order Synergistales; family Synergistaceae; species Synergistaceae bacterium. The sequence goes on along the minus strand of JAJFTP010000002.1, from coordinate 27,217 downwards.
CTGCTATGCCTCGGATTACTTTGATCAGCTCCACCGGTGGGCAATCGAACTTATAAAGGCTGGCAAGGCCTACGTAGATGACCAGACTGCCGAAGAAATAAGGATCAACCGCGGGACTCTGACGAAGCCGGGCGTAGATTCACCGTATCGCGGCCGCAGTGTGGAGGAGAACCTGGACCTGTTTGACAGGATGACTAAAGGTGAGTTCGAAGAGGGTTCGCATGTCCTGCGTGCTAAGATAGACATGTCCAGCAGCAACCTAAATATGAGGGACCCTGTGATCTACCGTATCCTGAAGCGCAGCCATCACAGGACAGGCGACAAGTGGTGCGTCTATCCGATGTATGACTTTGCACACGGCTATGAAGATGCGATAGAGGGCGTGACCCATTCTATCTGCACCCTTGAGTTTCAGGACCACAGGCCTCTTTACGATTGGTTCATCGCAAACGTCAGTACCCCGCATGTGCCTCATCAGTATGAGTTTGCCAGGCTTAACCTGACATATACCCTCATGAGCAAGAGGAAGCTGCTTGAACTCGTTAACCTCGGGATCGTGTCCGGCTGGGACGACCCGCGTATGCCTACAATATGCGGATTCAGACGCAGGGGATATACCCCGGAGTCGATCCGCCGCTTCTGCAGGGAGATAGGAGTCTCAAAGGCAGACAGCCTTGTCGAGGTTGAACTTCTACAGCACTTTCTGAGGGAGGAGCTTAACAAGACGGCACCGCGCGCAATGGCGGTACTGCACCCGTTGAAGGTCGTGATCGAAAACTGGGCTGAGGATTTCGTAGACGAACTTAATGCTGAAAATAATCCGGAAGACCCGTCGGCAGGCAGCCGCATGGTGAGGATAGGCAGGGAAATATTTATAGAGCGCGAAGATTTTATGGAGGATCCTGTAAAGGGTTTCTTCCGGCTTTCACCGGGAAGTGAAGTCCGTCTGAAATATGCATATATAATAAAATGTGTCAATGTCGTAAAAAATAAGGACGGCGAAGTCACAGAGCTGCGCTGCATCGCTGACATGGATAGCCGCGGCGGAGACGCTCCTGACGGAAGAAAGATAAAGGGCACCCTGCACTGGGTATGGGCTGGGGATGCGGTTACTGCCAGAGTCAACCTCTACAGTAATCTTTTCACGCTCCGTAATATGAGCGAGATGGAAGCAGGAAAGGATTATAAGGACTATCTGAATCCGGATTCTCTCGTTGTCATTGATAACGCTCTTGTTGAGCCGATTGTTGCACAAGCGAAGCCTCTGGAGAAATTTCAGTTTCTGCGCCATGGATATTTCTGTGCGGATCATGAAAGCCGGCCGGAATCACCTGTCTTTAACCTGGCCGTCTCTTTGAAGGATTCATGGGGCAAGGAGCAGAAGAAACAGCAGTCTATGTAAAAACAACGGCAATATCGTCAACCATGGCGCCGCCAATGTATTTTTAAACGGCGGCGCCATTTTTTAACGGAGTGTCTCAATCCACGAAATCGTAATATTTAAGCCGTCTGCGGCACTCTTCTTTGCCAAGCTGCGCCGCGACTTCGAAGACGCCCGGGCTGACCTTGCGTCCGGTCAACGCCCAGCGTAACGGCATTGCCACTTCTTTCATGCTGCTGCCGTTTGTCGCTGTCCATGCTTTAGTAAAGGCCTCAAGCTCATCGGGCTTCCATTCTTCCATCTTACTGAGGAGCTCTCCGCAGAATTTTTTGAGGATATCCCTATGTTCGGCGCTGATCTCCGAGGCATCGTAGCGCCTCTTTACCGCATCAAAAGAGATAAAGTAGTCGCTGTAATCCGCGAGCTGCAGGGTGGTCTGTCCTCTGCCGCCCATGGTGCGGAGGGCTGCCGCAAGGTACTCGTCAGTGAACGGACTGAGGTCAAGGCCCATCTTTAGCCAGATCGGGCGGATGATCCCCAGAAGCTTCATCGGATCCATGATCTTCATCTGCTCCTGGTTGATATGGTTCAGTTTGTCCATATCGAGAACCGCCGGCTTTTTTGTTACGGCTGTAATATCGAAGAGTTTCACTGCATCCTCGCGCGTAAATATCTCCTGCCCGTTTCTCGGCGACCAGCCAAGCAGAGCTAGAAAGTTGAAGACCCCGTCGGAAAGATAGCCCATGTCGCTGTATTCAAAGACGCTCGTTGCGCCCTGCCTCTTTGAGAGCTTCTTCTTGTCCTTTCCGAGGATCATCGGAAGGTGCGCGAACTTTGGCGGCTCAAACCCGAGGGCATCGTAGAGGAGCAGCTGTTTAGGTGTATTTATGATGTGGTCTTCGCCTCTTATTACAGTGTTGATCTTCATTGTAAAGTCGTCTATGACCACCGCGTAGTTGTATGTGGGCATTCCGTCCCTCTTGATTATGACGATGTCCTTTATTGAGCCGTCTTGATTGACCGACGCATTTTCGCTCATAACCTCTATGTGTCCGTAGACCGCATCGTCAAATGCAATAAGCTTGCCGGAGGGGACCTTATAAAATATTGCGCCGTCCCGGACATATGCCTGTCCGGTGTCGACCAGCCGGTTCGCATAATCGCGGTATGACTCCATACGCTCGGACTGCCTGTATGGTCCGAAATCCCCGCCTTTGTCCGGCCCCTCGTCCCAGTCGAAGCCCATCCACCGCATCCCGTCGAGGATGCTCCTTTCATATTCGGCCGTCGAGCGCTCCGCATCCGTGTCCTCTATGCGGAGGACGAATGTCCCGCCTGTGTGGCGGGCCCATAGCCAGTTAAAGAGGGCCGTGTGCGCTCCCCCTATGTGCAGCGATCCTGTAGGGCTGGGTGCAAATCTTACGCGGACTTTATCTGTCATTATATTATGCCTCCCATGGTCTATAATAATTAACGGCCGGACGGTATTCACGTTATAACCTATGCGAAATCAATTCGAGCCGTGCTGTTTTCATATGAAACTGCATGAGTTATGGTATGGACCCGATAAGTTCAGCATCGCACGACTAGAGATTATACCCTAAGAGACAGGGGATGGGTCAAATAATGAAGAGGGAAATGTTTTTGATAGACGGACACGGGCTTGCTTTCAGGGGATTTTACGCTCTTCCTGCGACATTGGCGGCCTCTGACGGGACGCCGACCAATGCCATCGTAGGTTTTATGAATATGCTGCTCAAAGGCATGGACAAATGGGGCAGGGATGGTATCGGTCTTTTCTTCGATCCCAAGGGACCCACGAGGCGCCATGAGATCTTCAAGGCGTATAAGGAGGGAAGACGCCCTACCCCCGAAGAATTCAAGATACAGTTGCCTCTCATAATAGAGTTGAGCAGGGCTATGGGCATACCAGTTTTTATCAGGGATGGAGTCGAAGCGGATGACTATATCGTCTCTACCGCCTGCTCTGCCGCAGAGGACGGGTGGAAAGTGAATATCCTGTCTGCCGACAAGGACCTCCTGCAGGTAGTGAGCGGGGATATATCAGTCATACGCCCGACTAAGGGCGTGAGTGACTTCAGGCTGTACGATGAAGGGTACTTCACTGCAGAGTTCGGATTTGCGCCCGCCAGAATGGCGGATTACCTTTCCCTTATAGGCGACACTGTGGACAACATACCGGGAGTCCCGGGAATAGGCGATAAGACGGCCAGGGAACTTATTGTGTCATACGGGGCACTGGAGGGTATTTATGAACATATCGGCGAAATTGCGAAGGGCAGACGCTCCAAGCTTGAAGAAAACAGAGACCTGGTATTTTTAAGCAGGGGGCTTATAATACCGCAGATAACCGAGGCTGTGTCTCTTGAGCAGCTTTCTGCCGCCGGGCCTGATATGGAGTCATTGAGGCCGCTATGCACAAGACTTGGGCTTAAGAAACTGCTGCAGCGCTTTGAAACTTCAGCAGAAGGCGGAAATACATTAAAATCGTCACAGAAAGCGCCGGCAGTCAATGGAGGAGATAAGGAAAACAACTCGGATCTGTATGTTTCCGCTGTCCCTGCGCCATGTAAGTCGGACCTTTCTGAAATACTTTTATTGAAAGAGCTTGCGATCGCTGCAGGAGAAGAGAATAATTTTTTTCTTGCCGCCAGGGATGGCCGTTTCGCATGTCTGAGGCTTTGCGATGCGGATGAAACGGCTGCTTTTGCCGAATGGTCTGAGTCAGGGACACTGACGCTTTATGGTTATCGCGAAATGCTTGTGAAAAATCAGCTGCACTTGCCGCCGTTCCACCATATCAAGGACGTTGAGATAGCACATTATCTTCTGCATCCTGACAGGGGCGGAACTGGCATAGAGAAGACGATCGGACGTCAGCTCCGGCATGGGGCAGAGCTTGCCTCTGATCTGTTCGGCATGTATGATACATTTGAACGACAGCTTAAGGAATATTCGCTTGATAAGCTTATGTATGAACTGGACCTGCCCCTATGTCCTGTCCTTGCAAAACTTCAAAATAATGGTATTCCCATCGACAGGAACAGGCTTGCAGTTCTGGCATCAGATCTTGAGACGGAGATCACAGGTATTGAAACCGACCTTGCTGATATGATAGGGGAGAGGATTAACCTTAACTCACCAAAGCAGGTAAGTTGGCTTTTGTTTGAGAAACTCAGGCTTCCGCCTTTTAAAAAGAACAAATCCGGATATTCGACCGACATAAGTGTGCTTGAAGAACTGGCGCGGCTTCCCGAGCCGCTCTGCGACATCCCGTCGAAATTGATAGAGTATCGTGAACTGACGAAAATCCTTTCCGGGTTTGTACAGCCTTTCCTCAATCTTTCATCACATGGCGACGGCCGCATCCACTCCACTTTTGATCATCTGTCTACCGGAACAGGGCGTCTTGCAAGCAGAGACCCAAATGTGCAGAATATGCCTGTCTTTGGACGCTGGGCAGTCAGGTTCAGGGACTGCTTTGTCCCGTCCGCACCGGATAAAATATTTGTTGCGGCAGACTATTCACAGATCGAGCTTCGCGTGCTTGCCCACTTATCAGGCGAAGAAAGGCTTATAGAGGCTTTTAAGGAAGGACGCGACATTCACATGGAGACGGCCTCCTGGGTGTTCGGCCTGCCGCCGGAGGATATTACTCCCGAACAAAGGCGTTTCGCCAAGGTCGTAAATTTCGGGCTGCTCTATGGAATGAGCGCTCACGGGTTGGGCCGGAGGCTTGGTATCCCCAGACCGCAGGCGGCTTCTATGGTGGAGAGGTACTTCAGTGTTCTGCCGAAGGTGAAAGAATATCTTGACAAAAGCATGAAGGATGCCAGAGCTGCCGGTTTTACACGTTCTATCTTCGGCCGCATACGGCCGCTGGCAGAGGTATCGACGGTGGAGGGCAGAGGGAATGATCCTATAGGCAGAGTTGCGGTAAATACTCCGATACAGAGTGCTGCTTCCGACATCGCGAAGATCGCGCTGATGAGGTTTGATAAGGTCCTCTCGGATGAATTTACGGGGGCATTCCCTGTTCTTCAGATACATGACTCCATAGTCTGCGAATGCTGGGCAAAGGATGCCGATGCAGTAGAAAAGCGGCTTGTAGCAGTGATGGAGAGCGTCGATGTGCTGAGCGTTCCTGTCAAGGCGGAACCAAAACATGGGGATTCTCTCAGCAAAGTCTGATTTTACATATTATGTGAGGATCGTTCCCGGACATGTGGATCAATGCGGGATACCCTGATCCGCTAAATAAAAACTTGCGTCTTTCGGAAACCTGCAATATAATGTCTTATTGTATGTTAGACGTACAAGAACATCTGGAGGTGCAATACATTGAAGAAGGATATACATCCAAAATATGAGACCTGCAAGGTAACCTGCGCCTGCGGCAATACATTCGAAACCAGGTCAACGACAGGGGACATGAGAGTTTCGGTTTGCAATGCATGTCATCCTTTCTACACCGGCAAGAAAGGCCGCGTTATCGAGGCAGGACGCCTTGAAAAATTCCGTCAGAAGTACGCAGGCGTGAATTACGGACAGAAGACAACGAAAGAGACAACCGAAGAATAGCGAATAATAGCTTTTACCCACGAGGGGAGCGAGATTGCTCCCCTCTTTTTTCTCATGCCCCCAATTCCTGTTTTGCGGCATGATTCTGACCGAGGAGGCATCCCTGTGGCTATTTTCGTAAAACTTATTGCAGCAACGCCCGATGCGGCAAAAATTGTTGCCGCTGCAGCCAGGATGTGCTACAGCCCCTCCGGCGCCGCAGACATCCTTGATGGGCTTGATGCGGAAAAAACAGCTTCTTTTTTAAACATGCTGGCCGAGTCCGGGCACATGTCGCCGTTCGAGCATGTCTCGTTTACCTTCGCAATAGAAGGCATAAGCCGTGTTACGACACATCAGCTCGTCCGCCACAGGCTGGCAAGCTATTCTCAGCAGAGCCAGCGCTACGTCGGGATGACAGGGCAGACATGTATCATACCGCCGGAGATCGAATGTAATCCTGAGGCACTCTCTTTATTTAAAAAAGGAATCGAAAAGGCGTGGGATTGTTATGAAAAACTTGTAGAGATGGGTATTACAAAGGAAGATGCCCGTTTTATACTGCCCCACGGCACTGAGACAAGGATCGTCGTCTCGATGAACGCGCGGGAGCTGCATCATTTCTTTGAGCTGCGTCTCTGTAAACGCGCACAATGGGAGATAAGGGATCTGGCACGCCGGATGCTCATACTTGCAAGGAACACTGCTCCTGAAATATTTGAAAATTGCGGGCCCTCCTGCGTGACCCGCGGAGCATGCGCAGAAGCTCGTCCTTGTAACGATCCTTACCCGAGTATGGAGAAAATGCTTTCAGAATGAATATTTTTTTTATAATACAGATAGTTGTATCCGCTCTGTCAGGTGTTCAGCGGGATAGGATCCCTGTAGGCGGGCAGGCGGTTATCGAGGGAGTCCTCATGAAAGGTCCGGAGCACTGGGGCCTTGCGGTGAGAGAGCCGGGCGGGAGGATCTGGCTCAAGTCATGGCTGGGTTCTGTCTGGATCAAGCATGGAATATGGAAGCTGCCGGTTATCCGCGGATTTGCCACGATGGTTGAAATGATGAGAATAGGCATGAAGGCCCTTTCCCTCTCAGCTGAGATCAGCCTTGGTGAGGAAGATAAGATTTCCCCGCTCGAGATGGCATTATCAATTGCTGCCGCGATCTTCGCAGTGATAGGACTTTTTATCGCGCTTCCCATGTTTGTCGCCGAATACCTCACATATCTGTTCAATTTATCCCATGTGTGGAAGAATGCGGCTGAAGGCGTCATGCGCGGGCTGGTCTTCATCGGCTATGTCGCACTTATCGGCATGTGGAAGGACATACGGCGTGTATTTGAATACCACGGCGCGGAGCATAAGACTATCAACGCTTATGAACAGGGATCTGAACTGACCCCGGAAGCAGTGTCCCGATATTCAAGGATACACAGACGCTGCGGGACGTCTTTCCTCCTGGTGGTTATTTTTGTAAGTATAATAGTCTTTTCGGCTATAGGCGGAGGTTCCATAGCCTGGCGTATCGGAAGCAGGGTTCTCCTTCTTCCTTTTGTGATAGGTATATCTTATGAATTTATAAAGGGAGCGTCGAACTCGGATACGTGGGGAAGGATATGCATAATGCCAGCGCTTTCCCTGCAATACATCACGACCAGGGACCCAAGCCCCGACCAGATCGAGGTAGCGCTTGCAGCGCTTGATCTGGCGCTCCATCCGGAAAAAGACAATCAGACAGCACAGGTGGTGTAGTTCATGGAACTTCTGAGTAAATTACAGGAAATAGAGAAAAGTTTTAAGGAAATAGAGGAGCGGATGTCTATCCCCGAGGTGGCGAACGACCCCCAGGAGATGCAGTCGCTGGGCAGGAAACATTCCGAACTGGCCCCGATAGTCGATGCCTTTATGCGGTATGAAGCGGTAATAAAAGGCATCAATTACGCAAAAGAGATGATCGCAGGCGGCGATGAGGACATGGCGGAACTGGCAAAAGAGGAGCTGGCTCTGCTGGAAGAACAGATCCCGGAGCTTGAGCGTCATATACAGCTGCTGCTGCTGCCGAAGGATCTGAACGACGACAAGAGCGTAATAATAGAGATCAGAGGCGGGGCCGGCGGAGAAGAGGCCGCCCTCTTTGCCGCCGACCTCTTCCGCATGTATACCCGTTTTGCTGAACGCGAGCACTGGAAGACAGAGCTGATATCCGCGAACGAAACCGGCATCGGAGGATACAAGGAAGTGGTCTTCCGTGTGGACGGCGTCGGAGCTTTCAGCAGCCTTAAGTTCGAGAGCGGTGTCCATCGCGTACAGCGTGTCCCCGAGACAGAGGCAAGCGGACGCATCCATACGTCTACCGCCACTGTTGCAGTTCTGCCGGAAGCTGAAGAAGTGGACGTCGAGATCCGGACTGAGGATCTTAAGATAGATACGTACCGTTCCAGCGGCGCCGGCGGCCAGCATGTCAACATGACGGACTCCGCGGTAAGGATAACGCATCTTCCCAGCGGTATTGTGGTCACGTGCCAGGATGAGCGCTCACAGATAAAGAATAGAGCTAAGGCCATGCAGTTCCTGCGTACCAAGCTTTACGCCGCTGAGCTCCAGAGGATGAACGCCGCCATGGCTGCCGAGCGCAAAGGCCAGGTGGGGACCGGTGACCGCTCCGAGCGTATCAGGACATATAACTACCCGCAGAATCGCCTTACAGATCACAGGATAAACCTGACCCTGTACAAACTTGACCAGATACTGGACGGCGATATCTACGAGCTTATCCGCGCACTGTCTGATGCGGACCAGGCGGAAAAACTGAAGGCGCTTTCTCTCTGAGGAAGAGGAATTGAAGCTCTCTGAACTTCGCAGAGTATGCAGGGATATGCTGACCGAAGGTAATATCGACAGGCCTTCTTATGTAACGGATGTCCTTGTTTCAAAGATTATCAGTGTAGACAGGGCGCTGCTTATAACCAGAAATGACGATGATATCCCAAAACGCGAATGCGATATGGTTTTATCTATGGCGGAGCGGAGGTTGCGGCATGTACCGCTCTCCTATGTGATCGGCGAGGCGGAGTTTTACGGATATGTCCTTAAAGTAGGCGAGGGATGCCTCATCCCCAGGCCGGAGACGGAGCTCCTCGCAGAGGAGATGCTGAAACTATGTCCCGGTCCGAAGCGTTTCGCGGACTGGTGCACGGGAAGCGGATGCATAGCGATCGCACTGCTTCTTCAGAATGAGAATTACTCCGGGGTCGCTGTCGATTCAAGCCAAGAGGCGCTTAAATGGGCTGAAATAAACAGAAAGTTATACGGTCTTGACGGCAGGCTTGAGCTGATATGCTCTGCGGACCCGTTAAAATGCGGCATAGAGAACGGATCGCTTGATTTTATAACAGCCAATCCTCCGTATATACCTGAGGAGGAAATTGCGGGGCTTATGCATGATGTCCGGGACCACGAGCCGCTCGAGGCTCTCGACGGCGGAGCGGATGGTCTTGAAGTGTACAGGATGCTCTTCGCCGCGATCCCGCCTTTTTTGAGATCAGGAGGCTTTGTAGGTTTTGAAACAGCCGGTGACAGTCAGTGTTATGCTTTGGAGGATATGGCTCCGCCTTGCCTTGTGCTTAAAAAAAGAATTTTTGATTATAGCGGCGTCATGCGTCATCTGATATGGCAAAAATTATAAAAACACGTTAGAATCCAGGCATCATCACTGGAGTATCAGAAAATCCGGAAGGGGTGTTTTTTTTGGAAAAGAGAGAACTCGTAATCATAGGAGCCGGACCTGCAGGTTTGACTTCGGCCATATACGGCCGCCGTGCCGGACTGGATGTCCTTCTTCTCGAAAAGGGGATAGCAGGAGGCCAGATCAACATTACAGATGAAATAGAAAACTGGCCCGGTGTTATCCACTCAACAGGTTCGGAACTCGGAGTTTCATTTCGCAAACATGCCGAGCACTTTAACACAGAGTTCAGGGACTGCACGGTGAAGGGGATCGATATTCGCAACGGCAGCAAGATAGTAGTGACGGATAAAGGCGAGATCGAAGCCGAGGCAGTGATCCTCGCTACGGGAGCAAGCTTCCGTAAGCTCGGATGCCCAGGCGAAGCAGAATTCACCGGAGGCGGTGTAAGCTACTGTGCCGTCTGTGACGCGGCATTCTTTGAAGATGAGACGATAGCTGTCGTCGGCGGCGGAAACGTTGCGGTCGAGGAGGCAGGATACCTGACCCGTTTTGCATCCAAGGTATATATCATTCACAGGCGCGATGAATTCAGGGCCGATAGGCTTGCGGTGGAGCAGGCTCTGGCGAACCCTAAGATCGTCCCGATCTGGAATACTGTCGTTGAGTCGATAGAGGGCGATGGTGTCGTAGAGAAGCTCGTTATTAAAAATGTAAAGACCGGAGAGGTATCGGATCTTCCTGTCGCCGGCGTGTTTGTCTTTGTCGGTACGGAACCTAACGTATCATATCTTGGAGAGCCCGGTTCGGTCGTAAGACAGACAAAAGGCGGCTGGGTCGACACCAATGACAAAATGGAGACATCTTTAGAGGGTATTTTTGCAGCCGGAGATATCCGAGACAAGTATCTGCGCCAGGTCGTCACGGCAGCCGGAGACGGAGCTGTGGCAGCTATGGCCGCATACGCCTATATCACCGAACAACTGCATCTGCGCTCCGTTCTGACGGAGCCGGAACATGTCTTCGCCCTCTTCACGTCCAGCATAGATCAGGCGCAGGTGACGCTTCAGGTCGAAGCCGAGAGATATACGAAAGAAAGCGGCAAAAAGGTCGCTTTCATCGACGGATACCGTAACAGCAGGATGACGGAGAAACTTGGCCTTACAGCTATGCCTGCGCTGGTAGAGCTTAAAAAAGGCGAGATCGTCCGTGTCGTTCAGGTAAAGGATATCGCGGATATAAAGGAATTTATAGCGGGATAGGCGAAACCTGCGCACAGTAAGACAGGAGGCATGCCTGCTATCGGGCGGCCTCCGTTTTTTTTTCTGCGCACACGTATTATTGCCCTTTGCAATATGGCTCAAATCGGGTATAAATTTTTGAATGCCTTTTATGTCACGGAGGTGGCACATATGAGAAAAGCTGTTGTGGTGCTTATCCTTGCATCCTTTGCCGCATTATATACGGTTTCTCCCCTCCTGGCCGATGCTTCGCCCGCACCAACATCAAAGACGATCGAACGCGAGATCAAAATGGGAAAAAAAATTTCCGAGCAGGTGGAGAAAGAGATGCCGCGTGTTCTGGATCCTGCGGAAGAAGCGCGCCTTGGGATGATTGCAGGCAAACTCATCCCTTATCTTGAGCGTGATCTGGAATATAAGGTACGTATTGTCGATATGAAGGAGCCCAATGCTTTTTCCCTCCCTGGAGGGATGACGTATATTACCACAGGCATGCTTGATTTTCTTAAGAGTGATCCCGAGATAGCGGCAGTGCTGGCTCATGAATTTATACACGCCGATCGTGCGCATGTTATAGTACAGGCTGCACGCAACAACAGGCTGAACATAATGACTATTGCCGGAATAATCGCCGCCACACAGGGAGGCGGCGCAGGCGCCATGATAATGACAGGCGCCATGCAGACAGCAATAATGAACGCCTACAGCATCGACCTTGAAAAAGAAGCTGATGCCAGAGGCATAGACGTACTTACCAAAGCAGGCTACAACCCGGCTGCCATGCTTACAATGATGGAGAGGCTGAAGATAGAACAACTGCAACGTGCCTATGTCGACCCCGGTATTTTCCAAACTCACCCGGAAGTCGAAGAGCGGGTCGAAGCGGCACTTAAATACATGAAAGACAAAGGCATCGAAGTGCAGAGAAAAGATGTCTTACAGAGCCTTAAGATCGATGTGGACAATGTCTCCGATGATGTCCGTATAACTGTGGATGGGGCGGTTTTGTTATCTCATCCGAAGGACCCGGAAGCGGATAAGCTGTTCCGCGAGCTCAAGACCCGCCTTGATGAGACTCTGGAGCTGGAGCTGGCTCCCTACGATATACAGGTGATGGGGGCAGGAGAAAAACAATTGCTGATGATCAAAGGAAGGGTCATTCTGTCAGCGGGTGAGCTGCTTGCCGGAATGCCTGCCCTTGCGGAGATACGCGGCAGGATCAACGATGCGCTAATCAAGGCAAGAAAGGGAAACCTTCTAACGGATTATTTCAAGTAAAAAGACGATTTTAAGCCGGCATTCCTGTAAAATAGTGGAAGCTGAAAAGAGGAGGGGTATCATGTATGTTTCACTCTACCGCAGATATAGGCCCCAGACATTTTCGGATATGGTGGGGCAGAATGCTGCGGTCGGCGTTCTGCAGGAATCACTGAAGGAGGGCCGTCTCGGGCATGCCTATCTTTTCTCAGGCCCGCGCGGATGCGGGAAAACTTCTGCTGCCCGTCTTGTCGCCAAGAGCCTTAACTGTCAGCATCCGACGGCGGAAGCAGAGCCTTGCGGAGAGTGCTCCAGCTGTATCAGTATTGCACTGGGAGAACACCTGGACGTCATTGAGATCGACGGGGCTTCCAACAGGGGCATAGGAGAAATAAGAGACCTTAAAAGCCATGTGAATCTTAAGCCGCTTAGCGCCGAATACAAGGTCTATATAATCGATGAAGTCCACATGCTTACTGAAGCGGCATTCAACGCACTGCTTAAAACGCTTGAAGAGCCGCCCTCCAATGTAGTATTCCTGCTCGCGACCACCGAACCTTATAAAGTGCCGGTAACTATACGTTCGAGATGCCAGCATATCCCGTTCCACCGCATATCTATCGCGGACATGGTCAAACGCATTTCTTATGTCTGCAATTGTGAGAACATCACGGCAGACAACGAGGCCATCTGGGAGGTGGCGCGCCAGGCCGACGGCGCCCTGAGAGATGCGCTCTCCCTTACCGAACAGGCCGTCGCTCTTGGTAAAGGCAGTTTAACACTGGACAGTGTCCGTGACCTCACCGGGGGCAGCAATAGGACAGAGCTGGAAAAATGGGTTACCGAGCTGCGTACGGATCCCGAAAAGTCTGCTGCAGATCTGCATGCAATGCTTGCAAGGGGGATCTCCGCCGAGCGTTTTACGGAGTCCCTGTTTGCAATATTCAGGGATCTCTGGATGTTCTCGCTGTGGGGCGAGGGTTCGTTTGAGGCGCTAGAGGCCTCCGACGCTGAACGCGAATTTCTTAAGAATGAGACCGGAGCATGGACTCCGGACAAACTCAGGGCTGCATGCATGCTGTGCAACCGCCTGCTGCCCAGGGCGCGCTACGGCATGAGGCTCGAGGTGTTTTCCGGACTCATAATGCTTGAACTTATGAATGTGACGGAGGGGAAGCTTGCAGAAACCGAGAGGGCTTTGACCCGCATGCCGGCTCATACCCCGGCGGCTGCGGCGCCTTTGACGGAAGCCCGAAAGCAGGCGCATGTCACGCCGCCTGAGCCTCAAAGTGCTCCTGATCTGAAAAAGGCGTTTGCCGATCCAAAGCCTTTCTATGTGCCGGAAGATATTATTTCAGCGCCGGCGCCCCTGGCATACGACATTTCCGCCTTATGCTCGGACCTTGGAGAGGGGACGTTCTCAAAACTTTTATCATTGCTTGAAAGCAGGCATATCCAGATCGCGGCCGCCCTTATCGGCTGTACGCTTCTGCGTACCGATTCCGGATGGGATATTGCTTTTAATGGGAACCCGCATGCGGAGGTGTTTTTCTCAATCCCGCAGAACAGGAAAATACTCTCCCAGGCAGTACAGGGATTTTGGGAAATAAATAGCGGGCCTGACGAAACAACAAGTCCGGCTGCCGCAGATGATCCTCTTTTCCCACAGGTAAACGGCACGGCGCCCGTGGCCGGAAAGACTCTCCCTGATGATGGAAAGAAGCGTCAGACGATGGCCTCGGACAGGACGGACAGGATGCTTAAGCTTATGGGGGCGGAGATCCTTTATGTAAAGGAGGCGGGCTTTGGAGAAGATCCGGAATCTTCCCAAGGCGGGGAACAGTAATGGATAAACCATTTGTACATCTACATGTCCACAGCGAATACAGCCTGCTTGACGGCGCCAATAAGTGCGGTGACCTTGCCGAGACGGCAAAAGAGATGGGAATGGATGCCGTTGCGATTACAGATCATGGCGTCATGTACGGCTGTGTCGAGTTCTATGGCAAATGTAAGGCGGCAGGCGTCAAACCGATACTAGGCTGTGAGGTCTATGTCGAACCTAACGGCTACACCTGCCGTGACGGGAAAAATCTGTACCATCTTATCCTTCTTGCTGAGAACGACGAGGGATATCACAATCTTATGCGCATTGTCTCAGTGGCCAACACAGACGGTTTTTATTACAAACCGAGGATCGACCATGACCTCCTTGCGAAATACAGCAGAGGGATAATAGGCGCCTCTGCATGTCTTGGCGGAGAGATCCCCAATCTTATAATCAAGGGTGATATAGAGGGTGCGGCCGCGAGGGCTGGGCTTTACAGAGATATTCTGGGCAAGGGCAACTTTTATCTGGAACTTCAGCACAACAGCATCCCGGAGCAGGCGATCGTGAACAAGACACTCGTAGATATCGCACACAGGTACGATTTTCCTCTTATTGCGACAAACGACTCTCATTATATGAAAAAGAGTGACGCCGACTGGCACGATGTACTGCTCTGTGTCCAGACCAACAGCACCGTCGACAACCCGAACAGATACAGATTTACCGGAGATGACTATTACTTCCGTTCTCCGGATGAAATGTGGAAGATATTCGGCGCAGAATTGCCGGAAGCACTTATAAACACTCAGAGGATCGCAGACAGGTGCAATGTGGAGCTTGAGACGGGACATTATTATCTGCCGGAATTCCCCCTGCCGAAAGGAGAAACGCTGGAGACACACCTGCGCGGCATGGCGGAAGAAGGGCTCAGGCGTCGGCTTAAAACAGATATCCCGCCCGAAGAATACGCGTCGCGTCTTCGCTATGAGCTCAGTATTATCGAGCAGATGGGCTTTTCAGGTTATTTCTGCATCGTTTCAGACATAATAATCGCGGCAAAGGAACGGAACATACCGATCGGCCCGGGACGAGGCTCGGCCGCGGGATCCGTCGTTGCATGGTCGCTTGGCATAACCGATCTTGACCCTATCCGCTACAATCTGCTTTTTGAACGTTTCCTGAACCCAGAACGTATCAGCATGCCGGATATCGACACCGACGTCTCTGATAAAGGGCGGGATGAGCTTATTGCTTATATCGTTGAAAAATACGGCAGCGACAGGGTCGCCCAGATAATAACCTTCGATCGCATGAAGAGCAGGGGGGCCATAACTGACGCAGGAAGGGCCCTGGGCATACCCATACCTGAGGTACGCAAGGTCACAAAGCTCATACCTGACGCGCTCAAATCCGGTATCAAGAATATCACGGAGGCACTTGAAAGCGTGCCCGACCTTAAATTGCTCTATGATTCTGACCAACGCATAAAAAGACTTCTTGACGTGGCATCGCATATAGAAGGGATATCACGGCACTGCTCCCAGCACGCCGCGGGTGTGGTGATAACGCCCAAGCCTATAACAGAGATGGTCCCCGTCCGTAAATTCGGAGAGAACCAGATCGTCACCCAGTATTCGATGGAGCCGGTCGAAAAACTCGGTCTTGTAAAGATGGATTTTCTTGGGCTTAAAACGCTTTCTGTGCTGGAGGGTGCGCTGAATAACGTCAAAGCGAACGGCAAAGGCAGCATAGACCTTAACGAGATACCTATGGACGACAAAAAAACCTTTGAGATGCTCCAGCGCGGAGAGACACTTGGCGTCTTCCAGCTTGAATCGACCGGAATGACGGCGCTGGTGCGCCGTATGAAGCCTGACTGCTTTGAAGACCTTATAGCTCTTGTGGCACTCTACCGTCCAGGACCTCTTGAGAGCGGCATGGCTGACCAGTATGTCCGCTGCAAACACCATGAAGAGCCGGTCCGCTATCTCCATCCATGCCTTGAGGAATCCATGAAAGAGACATACGGGGTCATTCTTTATCAGGAGCAGGTCATGCAGAGCGCATCAGCGCTTGCCGGTTATACGCTGGGAGAGGCGGATCTTCTGCGCCGTGCAATGGGGAAGAAGAAAGCCGGGGTCATGGCGGAGCAGAGAGCCAAATTCGTCAGCGGCGCCTTAAAAAATGGGGTCGATACGAAGACGGCGGGGGAAATTTTCGACATAATCGAAAAGTTTGCGGGGTACGGTTTCAATAAGTCGCACAGCGCCGCTTATGCTCTTATAAGCTACAGGACTGCATGGCTCAAAGCCAATTACGGGCCGGAGTTCCTTGCCGCTTATCTGACCAGTATAATCGGTTCTAAGATGGATGTCCTTGGGCAGTATATAAGAAGCGTGAGAGATGCAGGTTATCCTGTCCTGCCACCAGATATAAATGTCTCGAAGGAAGATTTCACTGTAGTGGGCGATGTGATCAGGCTTGGACTCTCTGCGGTAGCTAAGGTCGGAAGAGGCGCGGTCTTAAGCATTATAGAGAGCAGGGAGAAGGACGGTCCCTTTGTTTCTTTCTGGGATTTCTTCCTTCGGATCGATACCAGGGTGGTCAACAGGGGAGTAATTGAAAACCTGATAAAGGCCGGTGCATTTGACAGCATTGAGGCAAACAGGGCAAAACTTTTGTCTGCAATGCCGCTCTTTCTGGATGCGGCTTCCAGACGTGCCTCCGATTCCAACCAGTGTTCGCTTTTCTCTGACGAGGACAGCGCCGGGCTTGAACCGGAGATGGAGGAGTGCGATGATATCAGCATCAGGCAAAAGCTGGATTTTGAAAAGGAGAGCATGGGGCTTTATATATCAGGTCATCCGTTTGACCAGTACCTCCCGTTCGCAAAAGACTATATCACATGTCCTATTGCCATGCTTGAACATTGGCAGTCGCCGCAGGTCCCGGTAATAACAGCCGGTCTGCTGCTCTCGTCTGCCGAACGCTACACAAAGAGCGGGGATCCGATGGGCATACTTGTCTTCGAAGATTCAGAAGCAACCGTGGAAGTTGTGATGTTCAGGAAGCAATGGGCCGCTTACAAGCCGCTTCTGACGACAGGTTCCTTTTATGTAATAAAAGGACAGGTCCGCAATGACAGAGGCATCTCAATACTTGCAGATGAGATATACACGGAGGAAGAATTTGCCGAAAAACTTGATCCGCATGTTACTATAACAATTGACGCAGATGGACTGGATGAGAATTTCTGCCAGGGACTTTTCAATATTTTCGGGCAGAACAGAGGAAAGTATGAGGTCATGCTGAAGCTTGTCTCGTCTGAGAAGACGGTTGTATCATATTTGAAGAGGGTCAAAATCGATCCGGGAGAAAAATTGATCGCTGATCTGGAAAAATTTTCAAAAGGCATGGCGGTCTGTGAATATATGGGCCGCGGATAGAGACAATTAGGGGAGTGATCCGGTTATGTCCCATCAGCAGGAAGATTGCAGCAATGCAGGCGGGGATTATATAGTTGTTAAGGCGCTTGAAAACGGAGTGACAGTGACCGGCGTTACAAGGGGAGCCGAGAACAAATTTCTGCACACTGAAAAACTAGATGATGGCGAAATCTGGATCGCCCAGTTTACCGAGCACATCTCTGCCATGAAGATCCGAGGAGCCGCCTCTGTCTTCACAAAACACGGGGAGATAAAGAGCGGGAAGCAAGGGGGGCATGAATATAACTGATGAACACTTCTGAACGCAAGGTTAAAATTGTCTGCACGATGGGGCCTACTTGTTGGGAATACAGCTGCATGTATGCGATGGCTGAAGCCGGGATGAACGTTGCCAGGCTCAATTTCAGCCACGGCGACTATGCCTCGCATGAAAAAACGATAGAAACTGTAAGGGCAGTTGAACAGGAACGTCAGACTCCGATAGCGACATTGCTGGACACGAAGGGGCCTGAGATCCGTACCGGCTTTCTTGTCGGCCACCGCAATATCACGCTGACGGCAGGGGATACATTTGTGCTGCGTACCGACGACAGGGATGGGGACATTACCGGTGTTTCTGTGGATTATGGACCGCTTTACAAAGAAATATCAGAAGGACAGCATATTTTCATAGACGATGGATCCCTGCACCTCTGCGCTGAGTCCATATCACCTGATGGAATTGTCTGCCGTGTGGTGGTCGGAGGTGAGCTTGGAGAGAGGAAAGGTGTAAACGTACCTGGAGCGGACCTTTCTGTTCCTACGCTCACTGAAAAAGATGTCAGCGATATATGCTGGGGTATAGAGCATGGCGTTGATTACATCGCGGTCTCGTTTGTCCGTACCAAGGACGACATAATGGAAGTTCGCCGCGTACTTGAAAGGGAGCATGGTTCAGCAAAGATAATAGCTAAGATGGAGACAAGGCAGTCCGTTGATAATATTGACGGGATATTGACCGTTGCCGACGGCATAATGGTCGCGAGAGGCGATCTTGGGGTAGAAATACCGACGGAAGACGTCCCTATGGTACAAAAAGAAATCATAGAAAAATGCCGTTCACAGGGTAAGCCGGTTATAGTCGCCACACAGATGCTTGATTCTATGATCCGCAACCCCAGGCCTACGAGAGCCGAGGCCAGTGATGTGGCCAATGCGGTTATAGACGGAGCCGATGCCGTTATGCTCTCAGGGGAGACGGCAAACGGGAAGTATCCGCTTGAATCTGTCCAGACTATGAATAAAATTATCATGCGTACAGAGCGCGAACTCGAAGTCTGGCAGAGGACGCCTAAGTCGTTCAGCAATAACAGCGAAATCGCGGATGCAGTGAGCCATGCAGCCAAAGATATTTCCAGCATAGTCAAAGCGGCGGCGATAATTTCACTTACGAGCAGCGGCGGCACTGCCAGGATGATCAGCAAGTATCGGCCTGTCTGCCAGATAATAGCGGTGACGCCCTCTTTAAGCACATGGAGGGCCCTCTCTCTTGTATGGGGGGTAATGCCGGTGATATGCCCCTTCATCTCTGATCTTGAAACATCTGTTGAGACGGCCATATCGATTATTCAGGATGAGGGCCTTGTAGAGGCCGGCCAAAATGTTGTTCTCACCACAGGAGTCCCCCTCGGAGAACCTGGAAGCACGAATATGGTGCAGGTGCACACAGTAGGCCAGGTAGTAGGAAAAGGACTTTCCCTTGTGAGACGTAAGGTGACAGGTATAGCCCATAAGGCTGCGACTGCGGAAGAGGCGCTTGAAAAGATGGCATCAGGCGGCATTCTTGTCATCAGAAAGTCTACCAGGGAATATATCCCTGCAATTGAAAGAGCTGCCGGAGTAGTTACGGAAGAGGGCGGATTCACGAGCCATGCCGGTATTGTGACCCTTAACCTTGGGCTTCCATGCATAGTCGGGGCCGCAGGTATATTTGATGCCGTAGAAGACGGGATGACGTTGACGGTGGATGGCATCAGGGGGCTTGTTTATCTGGAGCGCTATAAATAGTGGCGTGGATCGGAGCTCACATCTCTGTTGCAGGCGGGCTGTGCAGGGCTTTTGAGCGTGCCGATGCAATAGGATGCGAATCAATGCAGATTTTTACGCGTAACCAGAGGCAGTGGCAGAACAGCAGTCTCTCATTTAAGGAGATAGATGATTTTTACCGGGCATCAAGGTCAAGTTCAGTGAAAGCCGTTGTGTCACATGCGTCTTATCTCATAAATCTCGCAGGAGCGCCTGATGTGAGGACACGCAGCGTAACGGCCCTCATAGAGGAAATTAAGCGATGCCACCAGCTTGGTATAGATGATACGGTCCTGCATCCGGGGTTTGCCGGTGGTGAAAGTCCGGAAATCGCCATTAAAAAAATATCGGAATCATTGATGAGGGTCCTTGATGCGACATCAGATTCCCGTGTGCGCATTCTTCTTGAGACGATGGCGGGTCAGGGATCAGCGATCGGAGGGGATATAGCTCAGTTTTCGCGGCTTCTTGACCTGGTCGGCGATCATCCGAGGATCTCCTTCTGCGTTGACCTTTGCCATGTATTTGCCGCAGGCTATGAAATACGCACAGAGGAATCTTACAGCAGGTTTATTTCCATGCTGAGCAAGTATGTAGGATTGGAAAACGTGCATTGCTGGCATTTAAGCGACAGCAGGATGAACAAAGGCAGCCGGAAAGACAGGCATGCCCATCTTGGGCAGGGAGAGATAGGTCTGGGGCCGTTTTCAATGCTTCTTGGGGATGAACATTTCAGTGAAATTCCAGCTATACTGGAGACACCGAAAGACGGTTGGGGGGATGAGGGCAATCTTTCTATCCTGCGCAAACTCAGAGGGTCTTAGGTGATAATATTCTAGGTGTTGTGTTACAAAAATATTGCAGATGCGGGAGGAGGTGCTGAATTGCCGTTTTTTGAACTGCGCTGGCAGGACATCCCCGACATACTTATAGTTGCCTTTATTATATACAGGGTCCTTATGCTTCTTGTCGGCACACGCGCGATGCAGCTTCTCCGAGGTGTATTGATAATAGGGGTTATTGGTGCCCTTGCAAATATTCTGGAGTTTCGCAGCCTTTCGTGGATCATAGCCAAAATACTGAGCGCTTTTATAATCGTGATACCGATCCTTTTTCAGCCGGAACTCAGGCATATGCTTGAAGAACTGGGCAAGGGACATCTGTGGAGGATCAACAGGGACGAGGCAGGTCTTGATGTAAGGGCAGATCAGCTGGCAAAGGCACTTCTCTACTGTCAGTCTCAGAGGATAGGAGCGCTCTGTGTGTTACAGCGCAGCACCAGCCTCAAAGAAGTCTGGCGTACTGCCGTGCTTCTGAAAGCCGATATAACCGAAGAGCTTCTGGTCTCTATATTCTGGCCTGGAACGCCTCTGCATGACGGCGCGGTAGTCATTGATCAGCTTAGTGTCGTCGCCGCAGGATGTTACCTGCCACTGACAGAGAAGACAGATATATCAAGATGGTATGGTACCAGGCATAGGGCTGCGCTTGGCGTGACGGAGATGTCTGATGCTATGGCCCTCGTCGTTTCAGAGGAACGGGGCGAGATAACAGTCGCTGTCAGCGGGCGCCTTTCTAAACCACTCAATGAATCTCAGATCCGCAGGATCTGTACGCATTATTTCAGCAATGAAGGCAGAGAATCGAACTTTATGGAGAGGCTGAGAGAAGAAATACAGCAACAATGGCCGGGAAGCGTGCATCATGATGAATAAAATCAAAGAATACATCAAAGAAAAATTAAATAAATTAAATAAAACAGAGGGGACGACAGATAATAATGTAAGGTTTTTCCGGTTAAAACGTTTTCTGCTCGATATTAAGGGGCAGCCGCAGCTTCACACTAAGCTCTTCCTCTATAGTGTCTCAATAATTATATCTGTCTTTATCTGGGCGTTTGTAGCATGGAACGGCAATACCGACGGAACAAGGAGCATGTCTGTGCAGATACAGTATAATAACCTGCCCCGCGGTTATTCGATGTTTAACAAAACAAGGACCGTACAACTGAAGCTTGCCGGACGTATCAACGCCCTTTCCCGTTTAGAGCCTAATGACGTCACGGCACAGGTCGATCTTCAGGGGCTTCAGATAGGCAAATACAGCCTGCCTATAAAGATCGATGCTCCGTCGCATGTAAGGATCAGGAGCTGGGATCCTCTCACTGCGGAGGTTGAAATATACAGACATGTGGAGAGGACAATACCCATAACATGGAAGGTCGATGGTGAGCCCCCTGAAGGAATGGTAATCGCATCTGTGGATATTAAGCCTGCAGAGGCCATACTCAGCGGACCAGAGACAGATGTCCTGACCGTACAGGCGGTAAATGCCGTTATCCCTGCGGACAAACTCAAAACATCCGGTCAACTTCGTGTGCCTCTTAAGATATTTGGCGTTGATGAGGGAAGATCAGATAGATTTACTCTTGTTCCGTTATATGTAAATGCGTCAGTATCACTGGAACGCGAAACCGTAGGAGAGATGGTCCCTGTTAAGGTTTCTGTAATAGGGGAGCCGGCTGATGGGTTTCAGATAGATTCCGTCACTGTAGTGCCTGACCATGTGACGATCAGCGGACGCCCGACCGCTGTACAGAAAATGCAGTCGCTTGTCCTTCCCCCGGTAGACATAACAGGGCTTGATCAGGATCTTCAGCTTATGCTCCCGCTGCGTCCCGGAGATATCGACCCTGATCTGGAGATAACTGGGCCTGACAGAGCCAAAGTTGAGATCAGGATACGTAAAAAAATGGCGGTGAAAAATTATTACAACGTTGGAATAATGATAGAGGGCAATACCCCCGGCAAGGAATGGAAGATATCGCCTGAGTCGGTCAATATAACTATCGAGGGGACCCAGTTGGCATTGGAGTCGCTGCAGGGCGGAAATGTACCGTGTGAGCTTTACATTGACGTCTCGAACATAGTCTCAAGGAAAGTAGAACTTCCTGTGCTGGTAAAAGGCCTCAGAAAAGATTTTCAGGTAGTGAAGATAGAGCCGGAACAGGTAACAGTCACTGCGTTGGACTGATTTGGAGCCGGTATGATCCTGCTTTAAGGAGAGTGTCTTTATGGATATTGGGAATGCAAAAAAAATACGCCGTCTATTTGGGACGGATGGCGTGAGGGACATCGCCAATCATGGGATGATGACCCCAGAAGCAGCCCTTAAACTTGGCAGAGCGTATGTCCTGTTTCTTAAAAGCCGTGGGGCTAAAAGTCCTCATATCGCAGTCGGCAGGGATACAAGACATTCCGGCACTATGCTGGAGTCGGCGCTGGCTGCCGGCATTACCTCTGCCGGCGCCGATGTTTCCGTGCTCGGTGTCATCCCCACACCCGGGGTAAGTTTTGCCGTCGCACACAATCCATTTGACGGGGGAGCTGTTATAAGCGCCTCGCACAACCCGGCGGAATATAACGGCATAAAATTCCTGGACAAAGACGGATTTAAACTTACTGACGATGATGAAATAGAGATAGAAGAGATGCTGGACGAGGCAGGATCATCCGCAGTCCGTCCCACGCATGGCAACATCGGCCGTATTTTTGACGGGGAACACTATACAGGCGAATACGTCAAGGCGCTTCTTGATCTGATGAGCGGGGTCAAAATCAGGGATTATCGTGTGGCAGTGGATTCGGCCAACGGGGCTGCCTCGGCAATAGTATCCCAACTGTTTGAAAAATGGGGCGGGAAAGTTACACTTCTTGCCAACGAACCTGATGGGATGAACATAAATGACGGTGTCGGTGTCACCCACATGGATTACCTCTGTGCAGAAACTGTCAAAAACGGTGTTGAGATAGGTATAGCATACGATGGCGACACAGACAGAGTTCTCATGTGTGATTCAAAAGGGAGGGTGATCGACGGGGATATCATCCTCTGGGTAATAGGAAGATGGCTTGCAAAAAAGGGGACCCTCGGTTCCGGACTTGTCGCCACTGTTATGAGCAACATGGTACTTGAGGACCTTCTTCTCGAAGATGACATAAAGGTCTTTCGCTGCGGGGTAGGTGATCGTTATGTACTTGATACGATGCGCAGGGAGGAGTGTCGTCTCGGCGGCGAACAGTCCGGCCACATTATAGCGCTTGATTATGCCAATACGGGCGACGGCCTCTGCTCAGGGACTCTTTTTCTGAATGCTTTGGCAGAACTTGAAGAGGATGTCTCCACGTTGGTGGACAGATTTAATAAATATCCCCAGGTGCTGCGCAACCTCAGGATAAAGGACAAGTCAGTGGTTATGAACAGCCCGAGGCTTGCAAAGGCCGCAGCAGAGGTTGAATCCATGCTGGCAGGGAAGGGCAGGATGTTGCTGCGTCCTTCGGGTACCGAGCCTCTCGTCAGAATATTTGTGGAATCGCGCGACGCGGATCTGATGAACAGAGCGGCGGATATACTTCAGGAAACTATAACTGAGATCATTACAATGGAGGGATGACATGTCTGATTTTACACCGATAAGAAAGGCGGTTTTCCCTGTTGCCGGACTTGGGACACGGTTTTTACCGGCGACAAAGGATATACCAAAGGAGATGCTCCCGCTGATAGACAGGCCTCTCATCCATCACGGGGTGGATGAGGCGGTTGCGTCAGGGTGTACGGATATCATTTTTGTTACAGGCACAGGTAAGGAGACTATACGTCAATACTTCCAGCATTCAGAATTTTTGGAGAGTCGCCTTCTGGAACAGGGTAAAGACGATCTTGCAAAACTTATACATGATATCCCCAGGCTGGCCAGCTTCTGTTATGCCATGCAGGATGAGCCGCTTGGGTTAGGTCATGCGGTTTTGTGTGCGGAGGAGTTCTGCAGTGATGAATTTTTTGGTCTTATCCTTCCTGATGACGTAATGATTGCCGATCCGACTGTACTGCTGCAGCTTGATGCGGTGAGGGGGAAATACGGAAGTTCTGTGCTGAGCCTTGAAAAAGTTGAGCACGAGGATACAAATAGGTACGGGATAGTCGACGCCATTGAGGTTGAGCCCGGGGTGTTCAAGATAAACGGTCTTGTTGAAAAACCTGATCCGGAAAATGCACCGTCGGATCTTGCCATTATGGGCAGATATGTGCTTTCTCCTGCTATATTCAGCCACCTGCGCGGCATAAAGCCTGGCAAAGCCGGGGAATATCAGCTTACAGACGCCATCGGGTCACTGTTGAAAGAAGAGCCGGTTTACGGTGTGGTATATAAAGGAAGGCGTCTTGACTGCGGTATACGTGAAGGCTGGATAAAGGCCACTATCGTAAAAGCGCTTGAAATTCCGGAGTTGCGCGAAATAGTGATCAGCACACTCAGGGAAGAAAAAATAATATAATGGAAGAGAGATCAAAGTAACCGACAGGGCAAGGGCTGTGAAAATCAACAGACATTGCCCTGTCGGTTGCTATTTCTGAGGCTCATCGGTGAACGGGAAATAGATTTTCAGGTGCGTTATATTTTTAAGCGCATAGTCGACGCGGCCCGAGACTATGGGCATGGGCTGCCATGGTCCTCCGTTCACCCTTGCGATTATCAGTGATTTTCTTCCGTATGTTGACCATATATCCCAGAGTTTTTCTCCTTCAAATGGTCCTGGGACAAGAGCGCCCTTGAAAAGGGGGAAAGTAGCAGCCATCGGGGAAGATCCGTCCGCAGGTCCGGCTATAAGCCACTGAGTCATGTCCCATGCCCCCTGCATCTCTTTGGATTTAAGGGCATGATCCCAAGGGATGATCTGGAAGCCTCCGACCTGTCCCACCGGCGACGTGCTGAAATCTATGACCCCGCAGTGGTTTGCGCGGAGTGTCCCCGCCCTCTGGAAAAGTGTTCCCTCGAAGCGTCCGGTGCCCGCCAGCGGTTTTATAACGCGCCCTATGATTTTGGATCCGGTTCCTGACCATTCCGTTATGCGTCCGCCCGGTCTGTTTTCGATCTCAACCATATAAGGCAGGGTTTTTTTCAAAACTGTAATTATAAGAGTGTCGCCTTTTTGGGGCAGATCGTCTTTCCCCAGCGGCGTCCTTTCCATACTGCCGTTTCGAACTATAGATACTTCAGACCCTACAGGCGGAGCGAATGCCCCGAATATGCCGGAAGATGCCTTTGAGGATATCACTATTGATGCGCCGGGGCCTGCTGCAGGCGCTATCGTCTCCTTCGGGATCATGCTCATGGTCCGTCCTTTTTCTTTTTCGACGGAGACCAGCAGATGTATCGCATTTACGGCGGATGCGCAGACCTCTCCCGGTCTGCCCCACGCGCTCGCCGTATAGCTTGGCCAGCGTGTGTCAGTCGGAAGCGCGATCACGGCACCGATCTCCCTATGCTCTTCGCCCGGATAAGATACGACGACAGGACTGCCCTCTATCATTTCAATGCTTATCTCAAAGAGAGCGGCATCAGAATTTGCTGATGAGACTTGTGGCGCAGTCAGAAGAAAGATGGCTATAAAAGAAACATATAAAACTGTCCAAATATTATGATTATGGTGCCTTCGGCAGATAAGATCATGTCCCATATAAGACAATATAATCCCCCCAGATGGTCTTAAAAGGGCGATGGGAAAAACCAGATAGCCCATACATTACCCAGAAAGTGAAATAGTATCGAAGGAAATATATTCCCATACCTCTCCCTCAACGTGCCCATGATAAGCCCGGGGAAAAAAGTTGCAAGCGAAATTACGCTGGGAGCTGCAATCAGATGTATAGGTGCGAATATTAAATTTGTGATTACAATGGCCGCAAAAGCGGACAGCTTTCTGCGCAGGATAGGCTGTACCCAGCCGCGGAAGAATGTTTCCTCGATTATTGCAGCGGCAAGCCCTGATGCCAGCATGCTCATGACCATTCCCGGCGTCCTGCTGTGCGGCAGTGTGTCCCATGGCCAGTACAGCGCCACAGGCGTGAGTATGGACAATACTCCTGCGGACACGAGGAGCGTCTGCAGGATAGAGTCCTTATCGTATACCCATCTTAACCCATATTCGTCGATGCTTTCTTTTCTAACCCGGCACCATATATAAGGCCAATAAAGCAGGAAGATGCCTGCTAGCATGGGTGCGGCATTGCGCATGAAAAGTTATTCTTCTGAGATATCCGAGCAGTCGGAACACATCCCGTAGAAGAATACCTCCGCCTGCTGTATCTGAGCTATATCGTTCCTGGCAGTTGCTGCGGAACGGAACAGTATGTCTTCATCGATATTAAGATCTACAAGTTTGCCGCATTTTTTACAGAGAAAATGTCCGTGAAGTGTCGTCGTTGGGTCGAAATAGACCCTTTTTTCATTGATGCTCAATATTTTTAAAAGACCTGCATCGGCGAGAAGCTGCGCCGTGCTGTATACTGTAGCAACAGACATCGTAGGATACTCCGTGACCAGCTCGCGATAAAGAGAATCAGCCGACGGGTGGTCGGTGCGGCCTTCCAGCTTTTTGAGTATGGCTATGCGCTGCGCAGTGATTTTTGCTCCCTTTTCCCGAAGAACTGAAATCCCATCGTTCAAAGTCCACATAATATTTTGTCCCCCATCTTCCAAATATAGCTAAATCAAATTGATTATAAATGCTACAGACTATTTTGTACATTCTGAGATGAAAGTTCCATGTTGGACTTGCCTAAATTTAAACATAGAGGCTATAATGACCGTTGCACATTGTGGGGTGTAGCCAAGCGGCAAGGCAGCGGACTTTGGATCCGCCATCGATGGTTCGAATCCATCCACCCCAGCCAT
>JAJFTP010000001.1 GCA_021372895.1 Synergistaceae bacterium | reverse complement strand
TTAAATATATTCAATATATAAAAAGTAGTTGAAGCATTTGATTTTTCAAGATAGAATACGCAGGAGTGGGATCGGTTTTCCCGCTGCAGATTTTTGGATCATACTTTAAGGAGGACTTCTTACAATGGCTAAAGCAGTAGTCGATCAGGATACCTGTGTAGGTTGCGAAGCTTGTGTAGGCGTGTGCCCGACATCAGCGATCAGCGTAACGAACGGCAAAGCAAAAGTGGACGCAGACACTTGCGTAGAGTGCGGAGCCTGCGTAGCCACCTGCCCTGTAAGTGCAATCTCGCAGTAGGCTAGCGGTCAGTTAAAAGGCACATGTAAAAGCTGCCTGCGAATTTGTGTTGGCAGGCAGTTTTTACATGTAGATGACCCGCAAACTAAATCATTCTCCGTAAATATTAAAAATACTAATGGGCAATTTGTTTTGTCATCGTTGCCCATATCTTTTTTTGAGGTCTTCCGTTTCAAATTTGATCTCTTCATCAGTCAGCGCAATTCCTCCGCCGGCTATATGAGCAAGGATAAATATATTCGCAAAAGTTTCGAGCATCTCACAGCGGGACAAGGCCTCTTCGAGCGTCTTTCCCACACACAAAGAGCCGTGGTTTGCCAGCAGGACCCCGACGCCGTTTTTAAGTGCAAGGACCGCGTTTCTGGCAAGAGCCTCAGAACCTATTGGTGCATAGTCTGCAACAGGCACTGCCCCGCCAAATACAGCGACCTGGTTGTCGGTTATCGGTTCAAGTTTGCGTCTGGCGGCGGCAATAGCGGTAGCACAGGTAGAATGAGTATGTATAACAGCGGCTATATCAGGGCGCGCAGCAAGTATCGCCAAATGCAGGCCACTTTCTATCGACGGATTTCTCGTCCCGTTCAGGATTTTGGCGCAGAGATCCATCTCTACCAGATCTCCGGGTGACAGATCCGCATAGCTCATGCCGCTAGGGGTGATAAGAAACCCCTTGCTCGTTCTTGCGCTGATGTTTCCTCCTGCCCCCTGCACAAGGCCTTTTTCCGTCATCAGTATACCCGCCCTTATGATCTTCTCCCTGAGAACTATGTCATTGACCATCGTCAAACCTCGCAGGACTGCTCATGAACGGCATTATAAGCAAGTTTGCCACACCGGCAGTGAGAAATATATTTATTATTGAAATATGAAAATAGAGCAAGACAGATACAATAACGGCAGAAAAAACCATACCCAACGAGTCGGTCACATTAAGGCACGCAACAACACGGGCCCTATGCTCAACAGGGCTATTGGACTGCATAATGGCATACATCGGGACACTGAAGATACCCCCTGAGGCTGCAAGAATAAAGAATGAGAAAATCACGCCCCATGAGACAGGCATCCTGATAAATTCCATGGCTCCCATCAGTAAATGTCCGCTGTCAACAGCAAGGCTGAAACCATAGAGCATTATGATCGCAGCCGTAACACCAATGCTGCCTACCGGAACAAGCCTGCCTGAAATTTTGCCTTGCAGCAGCCTGTTGCAGAGGGTGGAACCAAGACCTACGCCGACAGAGAATACTACCAGAAACAGCGTTGAGACCTCCTCGTTGCCTCCGAGGATATCCTTTGAAAACGTCGGAAACTGTGAAAGGAATACAGAACCGAGGAGCCAGAACCAGCTTATGCCAAGTATGGAACGGAAGACCAGCTTGTTGGGCATGACGTAAGAAAGAATGTCCCACGTAGCTCGAAATATGTTACGGTCAATCTTCATATCAGGCGCCGAAGCCGGTGCTTTGGGTATAAAAAGGCTCGCAGTATATCCAAGGACCGCAACTCCTACAATACCCACCGAAATATACACACGGCCCAGCCTATGCAGGATCAAAAGCCCGCCGCACAGCGTGCCGGCAAGTATGGCAATATAAGTACCGGCGCTTATAAGACCATTGCCCGCCACCAGTTCATCCTCCTTAAGATGCTGAGGTAGGATGCTGAACTTGAGCGGCCCGAAAAAGGCAGACTGCGCACCCATAAAAAACAGCAAAATTATAAGCCCCCACAGACTCATAAAGTGAAAGGCCACGGCAGTCATAACCATGAGCAATATCTCAACAAATTTTATTATATGTATGAGAAAGGATTTCTCATATTTGTCGGCGATCTGGCCGGCCGTCGCAGAAAACAGAAAAAATGGCAATATAAAAAGACCCGCGACGACCGTTATCAGTATCTGGGCGTTCATCCCGTATGCTTCGGCAAGCCGGAATGTAATTAGTATCACGAGCGCATTCTTGAACAGATTATCATTGAACGCTCCGAAAAACTGCGTAAGGAATAGCGGCAGGAAGCGTCGGGTCACGAAAAGTTCAAATTGCGTTTTTATCACATACGCCCCCTCGATCAATCCTTCTCTATCTGGTCCAGGGAAATTCCTCTGGTATGTTCCGTTTTGACCCATATTCCCTGGTTTTTTGCAAGGAACGCAGCCTTAAACAATATCGGTATCCAGGTGATCCCAAACCAAAAATATGCAAACGTATCTTTGACGTATCTCAAAGTGAATTTCTTTTCGTGCATGGAAGGTCCAACAATGACACATATCAGACAAAACGCGATTATGAAGAATATCGGCAGCCCGAAGAAGAGTACCCAATCTATAGTTGTCTGCGGCGTGCTCTTGGAAATTGTCGGGAAAAGGATCATATTGTTCACCAGCGTGTACGCCATGCCCGCGATCATTATGATTATTCCGAGACAGGACTTCGCCGGCGCGAGCAGATAGAGAAAGAGGTCGAGGTACTGGAGTTTCCTGGTTACAAAGAATGATTTAAGCGCATCCATGCCGTAGTGCCATAATACCCAGTAGTGACCCTGCATCCAGCGGGTACGCTGACGTTTTGAGACCTCCATGCTCTGAGGTTTTTCGTCGTAGATCAATGCAGCGTCGTTCCAGTGGACCCTGCTGCCTGACAATATCAGACGCGTAGACATCTCGAGATCCTCAGTGAGGCTTTCGAGGTCCCATCCGATCCTCTCAAGCGTAGCGGCACGGATCACAAGCCCTGTACCGCCAAGTGTGCATGAAAGACCCCACAGTCCGCGCGCAAGCTGCCAGAAGCGGTTGGAGAACCAGTAAGCAAGCGCATAAGAACGTGTCAGCCAATTATCATCCGGATTTTTTACATCGAGGACGCCCTGTATTGCCTCTGCCTCAGGATGAAGCTCCATATAGTCGTTCATACGGGCAAGGAAGTTTTTATCCGCAAGGTTATCCGCGTCGAACATGGCAAGTGCATCTACCTCGTCCATAGGCAGTTTGGTCAACGCCCAGCGTACATTCCACGTCTTGCCGTTGTGTTCCGCGTCAAAGCGCTCAAGAGCAACGGCCCCGTGCTCGCGTACGAGCTCCGCCGTGTTGTCGGTACAATTGTCACAGGAAACAAAGACCCGGTAGCAGTTCTTTGGATAGTTCTGATCCAGCAGGCTCCTGAGAAGCGGAACGATAACCTGCGCTTCGTTATGGGCGGGGATAAGCACAGCAAACCTGCGGTAGCGCTTCGCGCGTGGCATCTCCTTCTGATTCCAGAATCCTCTTATGCTGACGATAATCTGATATACTCCGTCACACATGAGTAAACCAAGAAGTGTATAGAGCACAAACTGTACTATCCACCAGCCCCACCATATGACCCAGTAGTACAGTTCCTGCGAGTTTCCCATTGTCTGTCATTCCTCCCGGACATGCAAAAACAGCGGCATTGCAACATACAAGCGCTGCTTTTGTGTCTCAATATGATACATGCATGACAGCCTAAAAACAACAGCGGCGACGTAAGCTCTTAATAAAACGGAGACGGATACGCCGGCTATTTCCATCGTACAATATTGCATTGCCAATGACTTATAACTTGTTATCGGCAGTAACCGGTATCCGTTGTTTTTATGCTCCATATCTCTGACCGGCAGCATTTTTATCTTTCAGCCTCTGTATTCAACAGTTTGGGGATCAGGTCATACCCGAGAATTTTATCACTGAATCCGAGCCGCCGGACGACTTCATCTGTCATGTCTTTAAAATCTTCATATTTTAGTTGTTTACCGGACCTGATATCCGTTGCCGTTCCCTTTGAGGGCTCAACAAATGCATTCCCGGTTATATATGAACTGTTGCGGAATATCACAGGTTCCTTTGCCCGCGGAACGAAAAGATCATATCCCAACCCTGGAACAAAGCGAAATCCAAGCAGCCCGGACACAGTCTCTGAAACGTCGATGAGCCCGACAGGGGTTTTATCATCGCGAAACGCCCGCCCCCCGTCTGTCCCCGGCATTCTTATGATAAGCGGGATCTTCTGAACTTCGCGCCAAGCCCAATCACTGCTTAGGTCCCGTCCCAGAAGTTTTTCTATGTTTGTCCTGTCCCATATAGGTATCGCAGGGTGGTCTCCGTAGACAATTACAAGAGACGTGTTGAGAAGCCCCTTCTTCCTCAGCTCCTCAATAAATGTTCCGAATTGTGTATCAAAATAGTGTATCGACGTCAGATAGTTGCCGATCAGCATTCCCTTGAATTTGCCGGTATTGAACTTCGTCTGCGTAAATATAGGCTCAAAATCATAAGGATAATGGCTTGTAAGTGTCACTAAAAAAGCATAAAAAGGCTCAGGCTCTTTATCCAGAATGTTTACAGCCTGTCTGAAGAAACTCCTGTCACTGAGCCCCAATCCTATCTTTTCGTCAACGATGAAATCTTTCTTGCTGATAAATTTCTGGAAACCAAGAGAAGGATACATATGCTGCCTGTTCCAGAAACCCGGCCTGTCTCCATGCAGCGCAAGAGTGCTGTAACCGTTTTCCGCAAGCAGCTTTGGCAGGGCCTCGTATCTGTTTCCGGCAAAACGTGTGTACACTACTCCCGCCGCCGACGGATAGAGTGCCGCGTTCACAAGAAACTCGGCATCAGAGCTATTGCCTGTACCCGTTTGATTGTAGGCCCTGCTGAAATAAACGGACTCTCTTACGAAACGGTTTATATTCGGAGTGACCTCTTCTCCGTTTATCTTCAACCCGATGACAAACTGCTGAAGCGACTCGACCTGTATGATTATCAGATTCTTTCCCCTGTACATGCCGAACATCTTGTCATTCTGCATTTCTGCGCGGCTGCGCGCATCAAGCCAATCTCTGATCTCGTTGATCTCCTCCTGCGGCAGCGATCTTTTCATAAAGCGGTCGCGCACAATGTTCAATGCATCTGCAACGTGATATGTCATAGCCCCTACGTTGCCGCATATCGCAGGGCGGTCCCACATAGAACGCAGCGCCCCCGGCATTTTTTTTTCATAGCTGTCAAAGCACCGGTAAAGAGTCAAGGCGCCGATCAGGATTAAAATTACGGAAATACCTGCGCGACGAACGTTTAGTCTCTTAAAAAATGGCTTGTCCGAAGATTTGCGCGTTATAAAAATATAAAAAAACAGTATTGGAATGTCAATAAAATAGATGATATCTGATGGGTGGAACAAGGCAAACACAGAGTCAGATATCTCGCCAACCTGTGCCGTAAGTCCGATATTCCCGAATGAGAAAAGATCGGAATAATATCGCATGTACAGAAGATCAGTCACCGCCAGCGCAGAAAGCAGAAAGTCGGCCATAAAAGCCAGATATGGCCTAAGTCTGTTCCACATTAGATTAACGGGGACAAAAAGCAACATCGTTATCCCGACAGATGATGCCACCGCTAACATATTACGGGTAATCACAGGCCGCACATAGAATTCAACAAAATAGAATTTCATTAATACGGAGAGCATAATAATCGCAAAGAAGATCAACTCTCTGTGATCATGACCGTTATATTTATTATATTTATTGTTTTTTATAGTATGCATTACATGATGTCTCCCTTTACTATTGCATCCAAGACATCATAACATATGCTGCAGCGATATCTTTTGTGCCATTTCTCTTATTTACATCTGCCATACAGTGAGTTCATCTCTCTGAGCCTATACGCTTCGGCAGAACCATCCGACGCAAAATACTCAAGCTCCTCCTGGGTAAGCCTCCACATCCAGTTACCGCGGCATTCTCCCGGGGTGTTCATCCTGGACGAACCGTCAAGGCCAAGTATATCCTGAATAGGTATAATAGCAAGATCAGCCACAGATGCAAGAGCTAGCCGCGTCATATATTTTGCTGCATCGTCAGGGACGATATCGTGTCCGATATAGGATTGGAACCGCCTTCTGTCTGAAGCAGAAGCTTCGTTATCCCACCAGCCACGGACAGTGTTATTGTCGTGCGTGCCTGTATATATGACAGAGTTTCGTGTGATATTATGCGGAGCATATGGATTGCTCCCTACCCCATCGCCAAATGCAAACAGTAGCACCTTCATGCCCGGAATACCGGCCTTATCCATCAGATCTCTGACATCATCCGTTATTATGCCAAGGTCTTCAGCAACCATGGAAAGAGATCCGCTACCATATTGGTGGGCAATTTTCTGTTCCAGCACATCAAACAGAGCTCTGCCCGGAGCCCGGCGCCATTCCCCGTTCTCAGCCGTACCTTCATATGCGGGGATGGCCCAATAACCGCAGAAACCTCGGAAATGGTCTACCCTGATAAAATCGAACATGGCAAGCGAGGCTTTGATTCTGCCCACCCACCAGCGGAAACCGTCGGCCTCCATGCGATCCCACCTGTAAAGAGGATTGCCCCATCTCTGTCCTGTCTCACAGAAATAATCAGGCGGCACGCCGGCGACACTGTTCGGTCTGCCATCGGCATCCAAATCAAAAAAATCCTGATCAGCCCAGACATCAGAGCTGTCAAGCGCGACAAACATAGGGACATCTCCCATTATGAGGATCCCGCAGCTGCGGCAATATTCATGCAGGGCACGCCACTGCCTGAAGAATATGAACTGGGTGAATGATATGAAGGATATGCGTCCGGCATTTTCATCCTGCTGCGCAAACTGCTCAAGCGCCTGACGATCATGCCGACGATACTCGCAGGGCCATTCATTCCAACACTTGTACCCGAACTTCTCCTTAAGGACAGAAAAGAGAGAATAATCGTCAAGCCAAAACTTTTCTTCTTCACGGAAAAGACGAAATTCCTCATGCATGCAGGAGAACCTTTTATCTCCGGAAGAAAAATTGGCCCAAGCTTTTACAAGTAAATATTCCCTTACCTCAGACGCGAAGGCGTAATCCGCATAAGCAGATCCCCGACCTAAAAAAGGCTCTATATCATCCTCTGATATCAGCCCATCCTTTATCATTTTTTCGGGACTGACAAACAACAGGCTGCCCGCAAATGCAGACGAGCTGCTGTATGGAGAATGACCTGAAGCGCCGCTCACCGGCGTCAGAGGAAGGACCTGCCAGACGCCTGCCCCTGACGCTGACAAGAAAACGGCGAACCGCTCCGCATTCGAACCTAAATCACCGATACCAAACGGCCCGGGAAGACTTGAAATATGTAATAAAATCCCGCTTTTTCGCGAATTGCTCAAATATATTTCCTCCATGTAACAGGTATGCTGTTTCTCTAATCAGCCATAAAAAACAGACATGCCAGAGGCGGCAATGTAACCGCCACTGAATAAGGCCTTCCGTGAAATGGGACTTCATCAGCCTCTATCTTGCCCAGGTTCCCGCAGTTGGACCCGCCGTAACAGGAAGCATCGCTGTTGAGTACCTCGCGCCATATCTTGCCCCCGGGGATCCCTATTCTATATCCTGTCCTCAGAACAGGTGTAAAGTTCCCAATAAAAATAACTTCCGACCCATCTTTTGCACGGCGCATAAACGATACCACGCTTGAGGCCGCATCGCTTGAGTCTATCCACTCAAACCCCCGCCTGTCATAATCCTGCTCCCACAGAGCCGGTGTATCTGTGTAGAAGCGGTTTATATCGCGGAACCACCGGAGCATCCCGCTGTGCAAAGACTCGTCAAGGATATGCCAGTCCAGGCTGGAATCGTGACACCACTCGCGCTCCTGTCCAAACTCTCCGCCCATGAAAACCAGTTTTTTGCCAGGATGTCCAAACATCCAGCCGAAGAGCAGGCGCAGATTTGCAGCCTTCTGCCAATCGTCACCCGGCATTCTGCCCCAAAGCGAGCCCTTGCCATGAACGACCTCATCATGGGAGAGCGGCAGGACAAAATTCTCGGAATATGCATACCACATGCCAAATGTAAGTGAATTTTGGTGATACTGCCTGAAGACAGGATCTCTGCTCATATATTTCAGGATATCATTCATCCAGCCCATGTTCCATTTATAGCCAAAACCAAGCCCACCGAGCCATACCGGGTGTGATACCATAGGCCACGAGGTAGACTCCTCTGCCGTCGTCTGGACATCAGGGTAATCCATGTACAATGTCTCATTAAGTTTTTTCAGGAAATCTATCGCCTCGATGTTCTCTCTGCCCCCGTACATATTGGGCAGCCATTCACCCTCCTTGCGAGAATAGTCAAGATAGAGCATAGACGCAACAGCGTCAACTCTGAGTCCGTCCGCATGATATCTGTCGAGCCAGAAACGCGCTGAAGAAAGGAGAAAACTTTTTACCTCGCTCCGGCCATAGTTAAAAATACAGCTCTTCCAATCCGGGTGGAAACCGCGGCGTGGGTCGGCGTGCTCATATAGGCAGGTCCCGTCAAACTTCTCAAGCCCGAATGCGTCAGACGGAAAGTGAGAGGGGACCCAGTCCAGGATAACGGCGATCCCAGCTTTATGAAGAACATCTATAAGTTTCATTAAATCCTCGGGAGAACCGTACCGTGCGGTAGGTGCAAAATAACCTGTGGTCTGATAACCCCAGGAGCCATAGAACGGGTGTTCCATAATCGGCATAAATTCCACATGTGTAAAACCGTTGCCGACGAGATATGGGGGAAGCTCCTCTGCGAGGCCCAGCCATGTCAGATACCCATTCTCTGCAGTACGTCTCCATGAACCTGCATGCAGCTCGTATATCGATTGAGGTCTGTCATGTGCGCTGTGTTCAGCCCTTGATGCCATCCATGCACTGTCCTCCCACTTATATACGGGAGGGGGACAGACTTTGGAAGCGGTAAGAGGGGGTCCTTCACAAAGGAATGCGAACGGGTCCGCCTTGTCAAGACGCTCTCCATCACTTGTAAGGATGCTGTATTTGTAGCAGGAGTAAGCGGGGATACCGGGCACAAAACCTTCCCATATACCCGATGAATCCCATCTCGGAGCCAGTTTGTGCGCTTCTGTGTCCCATGAGTTAAAGTCGCCGATCACTGAAACTTCTTCGGCGTTTGGAGCCCATACGGCAAAGAGCACACCGGCAACGCCCTCATTTTTGATCATATGCGCGCCCATAAAATTGTAGAGACGGGCATGACTTCCCTCACGGAAGAGGTATATATCCGTCTCGCCTGCAAGACTGACACCATATACGATTTCTTTTTCCATGCTGATCCACCCCCATCTTCATGGTGCTATTATAGACGATATGCACCCGATATCATATGGAGGGATACCTATGACTGATCTGTTCTCATACACCCCGTTGACCCTGCAGGTCCTCTCAGAACTGCAGGAGGGGTTAGGGGCAAACAACGTCTCATCTGATGCGGAAAAAATAAGGACATACTCGCACGACGAAGTCCCGGCAAACGCCTATGACAAGGAATACACGGCCGAGGTCCTGGTCTTCCCCGAATCGACGGAGCACGTCTCATCTGTCATGAAAATCGCCTCATCCCACAGGATACCTGTCACACCGCGCGGAGCCGGCACGGGACTCTCAGGCGGGGCGCTGCCGGCATTTGGCGGCATCGTCATGAGCTTTGAGAAAATGAACAGAATTATAGAACTGGACGAGGCCAACCTCTCCATAACCGTGGAACCCGGAGTTGTCACCGCCGAGATAAGCAGGCTGGCTGCGATGCACAACCTTCTCTATGCCGGAGATCCGTGCAGCGGAGATGCCTCATACATCGGCGGCAATATCGCTGAGAACGCAGGCGGCAATAAGGTAATAAAATATGGCACAACGGGCGCACAGATACTCTCGATGGAGGTTGTACTGGCGGACGGATCGGTCACATGGTTCGGCGGTAAACGGCGCAAGGACGTAACCGGTCTCGATTTCGTCCATATTATGGCCGGTTCTGAAGGCACACTGGCAGTGATAACCAAGGCAGTCCTAAAGCTCCTTCCCCTTCCCAGACACTCAGTAGACCTGCTTGCGGCGTTCCCTGACGCCGAAAGTGCAATA
The DNA here is from genome assembly GCA_021372895.1 of Synergistaceae bacterium. NCBI lineage: Bacteria > Thermotogati > Synergistota > Synergistia > Synergistales > Synergistaceae > Synergistaceae bacterium. The sequence continues at coordinate 629 of JAJFTP010000001.1, read as the reverse complement.
GAGTTCGTCCCGCGGATAATAACTGAGGGCGGAATTATCCCTGCGTCAATAGAATTCATGGACCAAAAAGCTCTCCGCCTCGTAGAAAAATATTCCGGACAGCCGGTACCGGCAGGAGATGCAGGTGCCGCACTTATAATACAGCTTGAGGAAAATGATCCCGAACTGCTGGAAAGACAGTATGCTGAGATAGGAGAGCTCGCAGAAAAACACGGGGCAAATGAAGTTTATGTCGCGGACACGCGCAGCACCAAGGACAGGATCTGGCAGATAAGAAAGTCCATACCTGAGGCAACGGCTTTCTTCTATGACAAATACACAAAAGAGGATCTAGTGGTCCCGATAGATAAAGTCCCGGCACTGCTTGCAGCTGTTAAATCTGTGTGCACCGGCAGGGGTCTTGACTGGGTGGCCTACGGGCATGCTGGAGACGGAAACATGCACTGCACGATCATCGGTCCAGACTCAGACAATTGGCGTGAGGCCCTCCACAAGGCACAGGAGGAAATATACTCAAGGGTCATCTCAATGGGAGGCACACTATCGGGAGAACACGGCATTGGCTTCAAACGTAAAGGATATATGAAGTTTTTTCTTGATAATGAGCAGATAGAACTTATTAAACGTGT